>JBMTJR010000112.1:0-7529 GCA_049438565.1 Kiritimatiellia bacterium | reverse complement strand
CGACTGCCAGGAAATGAACCCCGCCGCCCCGATCAGCGCCACCCCCGAAAACACCCCCGTCAACGCCTCAATTTTCCCGTGACCAAAGGGGTGTTTCTCATCCGCCGGACGCAGCGAAAGCGTGAATCCCGACCAGGTGATCAGTGACACCAGAATATCCGCAGCCGATTCGATCCCGTCCGCGATCAGCGCCGTCGAATTGCCGAAAACCCCGGCCCAAAGCTTCACCAGCATCAGCACCAAATTGGTGCAGATGGTCAAAATGCCAATGGCAATGGATTTACCGGTGTCGATCATAGCGGAAATGGAAGTCTGTAAGAATTGGCATAAGGAAATTTTGTTTCCGGTCCTTACTTGTGATTCTGCCGGGCTTTTGGCAAGACAGAATCCATGCCTCCGACCCAGCCTTTTGTCCATCTGCATCTGCACAGCAGCTATTCGCTGCTGGATTCCACCATCAAAGTCAAACAGGCGGTAAAACGGGCGGCAAAACTGGGAATGCCCGCACTGGCGCTGACCGATCATTCGGTCATGCATGGAGCGATCACTTTCTACAACGCCTGCAAAAGCGAGGGAATCAAACCGATCATCGGCTGCGAGATCAACACCTGCAAAGACCGGCATGAGAAGTCCCGCAATGCGGGGCGGATGTCGCATCTGCTGCTGCTCGCCAAAAATGAGGAGGGCTATCACAATCTGGCCCGGCTCAGTGCGCGCGCCCATTTGGAGGGCTTTTATTACAAACCGCGGGTCGATCTTGAACTGCTCTCCCAATACTGCGGAGGACTCATTGCCACCTCCTGCTGCATGCGTGGAGAAATCCCCCAGTATTTACAGGACGATCTGCCCGCAGAGGCCGAACGGGTGGCGGCCCAGTACCGGGAATTGTTCGGCGCAGACAATTTTTATCTGGAACTGGAGGACCACGGACTCGAAGTCGAAAGGAAGGTGAATGCCGAGCTGATCCGCATCTCCCAGAAGCTCGATATTCCCCTCGTGGCCACCAATGATGTGCACTATTTGGACCAAAGCCACGCCGAAGCCCACGATGTCCTGCTCAGCCTGCAGTCCCAGGCCAAAGTCCGCGACGAAAAACGCATCCGCTTTGAGGGCAAAGAATATTATTTCAAAACCCAGGCGCAGATGTGGGAGCTCTTCGGACATGTTCCGGATGCCCTGCACAACACCCTGGAGATCATGGACCGCTGTGATCTGCATCTGAAACTCAACGATGAGGCGGATCTGCATTTCCCGATTTACCCGCTGCCGGAGAATTTCGACGACAAGGGCTATCTCAAACATCTCGCGGTCGAAGGCATCAAACGTCTCTATGACGGTGCGGACATCACCCACCCGCAAACCGACATGGAACACACCCTGCACGCACGTTTCGAAAAGGAATTCGGGGTCATTCAGCGCACCGGTTACGTCAATTATTTCCTCGTGGTCTGGGATTTCATCCACTGGGCCAAAAAGAACAAAATCCCCGTCGGACCCGGCCGCGGCTCCGGAGCCGGCTCTCTGGTGGCCTACGCCCTGGGCATCACCGCCATCGATCCTCTGCGCTTCGACCTGATTTTTGAACGTTTTCTCAATCCCGACCGGGTCTCCCCGCCCGACTTTGACATCGACTTCTGTCAGACCCGCCGTCCGGAAGTGATCGAATATGTGAAGAACTTTTACGGACAGGAAAACTGCGCCCAGATCATCACTTTCGGAACCCTCGGCGCCAAAACGGTGATCCGCGATATCGGCCGCACCCTGGAAATCCCCCTCGCTTACTGCGATCAGCTGGCCAAACTGATTCCCGAGGAACCGGGCATGACCCTGGAAAAAGCGGAAAACGCCAATCCGGACTTCAAAAAGGCCCTCAGCGACCCTCAGGCCCAGCAGATTATGAAATATGCGCGGGTCCTGGAGGGGCTCCACCGAAATCAGGGCACCCATGCCGCCGGAGTGGTCATCGGCGAAAAAACCCTGCACGATATTGTTCCCCTCTGCCGCGATAAAGACGGCATGCCGGTGGCACAGTACGAAATGAAACCCCTGGAGATGACCGGACTGCTCAAAATGGATTTTCTGGGTCTCAAAACCCTGTCAGTGGTGCAGGAGGCCGTGGCGAACATCAAAGAAATTCACGGCATCGACATCGATCCCGACGATCTCCCCCTCGAGGACCCGAAAACGTTCGAATTGCTCAACCGCGGAGACACCGTCGCCGTATTCCAGGTGGAATCCCAGGGCATGCGAAATCTCCTGCGGCAGTTTCAGGCCGACTGTATCGAGGACATCATCGCCCTGATCGCGCTCTACCGTCCGGGGCCCATGGACATGATTCCGGACTACATCAAACGCAAGATGAATCCGGAGACCCTGGAATATCCCCATCCCCTGCTCGAACCGGTGCTCAAAGAGACCTACGGGGTGTTCATCTACCAGGAACAGATTCAGCGGGCCTCCAATGTACTGGCCGGATTCACTCTCGCCCAGGGCGATCTGCTCCGCCGGGCCATGGGGAAAAAAGACGCCAACATCATGGCGGAGATGAAAGAAAAATTCGTGACCGGCTGCAAAGAAACCAATGACATTCCGGCGCAGAAAGCGACAGAGATTTTTGATTTGATTGAAAAATTCGCCAGCTACGGATTCAACAAATCCCACTCCGCCGCCTACGCATTTATCTCTTTTCAAACCGCCTATCTCAAAGCCCACTATCCCGCCGAATTTATGGCCGCCGTGCTTTCATTGGAAATGGGCAACGCCGAAAAACTCACCGGCTTTATCGCCGAATGCAAAGAAATGGGCATGGAGGTGCTGCCGCCCAATGTCCAGCAGTCGGTCAATCACTTCCGGCCCGAAAACGGCAATATCCGTTTCGGCATGGCGGGCATCAAGGGCGTGGGAAGTGCGGCGGTGGACAGTCTGGTCGCCGAACGGGAGAAAAACGGTCCCTACGAGAGCTTTATGGATTTCTGCACCCGCATGGATTCGCGGGAGGTCAACAAACGCTGCCTCGAATCTCTGATCAAAGCCGGAGCCTTCGACTGGACCGGGATCTCCCGGGCCCGGCTCTCCCACGGAATCGACTTTGCCCTGCAGCGCGCCGTCAGCCTGCGCCGGGCCCGCGAGCAGGGGCAGACCAGCCTGTTTGATCTGATGGATGATGAACAGAATCAGGGAGAACTCAACGACGAGGAACTGCCCGAAATTGATCCCTGGCCTGCGAGCGAAATGCTGGCCTATGAAAAGGATCTGCTTGGCTTTTACATTTCCGGTCATCCGCTGGAGGAATTCGAATGGGAAATCGAAACCTTTTCCACAGGACATTTTGAAGAACTGGACAAACTCGCGGAGGGGGATGAATTCCGGCTGGGTGGACTCATCACCGACTGGCGGAAATTTTTCACCAAATCCGGAAATGAAATGGCCACCTTCACCCTGGAGGGACTCAACGGTCATATTCCGGTGGTCCTGTTCAAAGAAACCGTACAGCAGTTTGCCGCCGGACTGCATAACGAACTTCCGGTCATGGTGGCCGGAGAATTCAGCCTCCGCGATGAGGCTCCGCAAATGATTGCCCAGGAAGTGGTGGTACTCGGGCAGGTTCCCGGCTGGTATGCGGAAAAAGCCACCGTGCATCTAACCGAAGCCCAGGTTGAGGGGGAGAAGCTGCGGGCGTTGCGGGAGAAACTGGTGGCCCACCGGGGAGGGACTCCCCTGCATTTCTGCGTAAGCTTTCCCGCCGGGGAACGGGTTTTTCTCGACAGTGCCGCAGAATTCAAAATCCACCCCTCCCACAACTTCAAACGGGCGGTCGAAGACCTTTTCGGCGAGGACACCGTCTTCGTGAAACCCCTTTCGAAAATCTGCAAACTGCCTCCCCGCAAACGCAGTTTCGGGGGACCGCCCGCCGATCTCGGTTACAACTGATCCACAAAAACCAGCTCCTGACCGCCCCCCTAGGGTACACCGAATAGAATCCCCCGGGGATAAAAATCACGAGTTCTTCATCTCTAGATTATTCCTGCAAAATGTGTATTGCATCCTAATGAACTGAATTTTGAATGGAAAATGGAAAGGTAAACTCTGGGCTGTTTTGGCTCTACTTTTTACGAAACACCCTGTCTGGATTAACTGGCCAGAGAAGGCATGCGGTTTCAGAACGCCTACGCCACCTGCCCGGTGTGCAGCCCCACCCGGGCCAGTCTTCTGAGCGGAAAATATCCGGCGCGCATCGGGATGACCCAATGGATTGGCGGACGGAGTGAAGGCCGACTGAAAGATGTTCCCTACCTCCACTACCTTCCTCTGGAGGAAAAAAGTATCGCCACCCGGCTGCGGGAGGAAGGATACGCGACCTGGCATGTCGGCAAATGGCATCTGGGAGATGAGTCGTTTTATCCGGAGAAGCACGGATTCGAGGTCAATATCGGCGGCTGCCATATGGGAGGTCCGGGAGCGGACGGCTATTTCAGCCCTTACCGTATTCCGAATCTTTCTCCGGGACCGGAGGGGGAATACCTCACAGACCGTCTCACGGATGAGGCCATTCGTCTGATCCGGACCCGTAACGGAAAACCCTTTTTCCTGAATCTGAGTCACTATGCGGTGCATACGCCTCTGGCCGCCCCGGCCGCTTTGGTGGAGAAATACGAACGCAAAGCCAAAAAGCTGGGGCTGGACCAGAGAGATCCCATTGTGATGGGGGAACCTTTCGGCTGCGTGCACAAATCCAATCAGCGGATTGCCCGCCGCACCTTTCAGAGTCATGCCGTGTATGCCGCGATGATCGAGAATCTGGATCAGAACATCGGTCGGCTTCTGACGGCGCTGGCGTCGGAGGGCCTCACAGAAAACACGCTGGTCTGTTTCAGCTCGGATAATGGTGGTCTGAGCACCTCGGAGGGAAGCCCCACCTGCAATCTCCCCTTTATCGAAGGAAAAGGCTGGAATTATGAGGGCGGAGTGCGGGTGTCCCAAATCCTCCGCTGGCCCGGCGTGATTCGGGCGGACAGCACCTGCCACGAGAATGTGCAGACCTGTGATTTTTATCCCACTTTTCTTGAGGCCGCCGGACTGCCCCTGATGCCGGAGCAGCATATGGACGGCTGCAGTCTGGTTCCTTTGTGCAAAGGCGGGACCCGGCTCGACCGCGAGGATATCTTCTGGCATTATCCGCACTACAGTAATCAGGGAGGCCGTCCGGCCTGCAGCATGGTCAGCGGGGCCTGGAAACTCATTGAAAACTTTGAAGACGGGGATCTGGAGCTCTATCATCTCGAAACTGATGTCAGTGAGCAGCAGAATCTTGCCGAAATTCACCCGGAGCGCACGGCGGAGATGTATCAACTCTTAAAAGCCTGGCAGCAGGAGCTCGAATGCCGGATACCGGAACCCAATCCGGACTGGCTCTCCCAAAGAAAAACGCCCGCCATCCCCAACAACGCACACGAATGACCTTTCAAAAAGGGGTCAGGTTTTAAGATCATATTCCTCTGCAGTCACCTCGCTGATCAGCACCCCTGCCTGCAGAAGATATTCGAGAAGATCCGCAATCACCCTTTCTCAAAATGCCGGACTGAAAATGACCGTCACCGCACTGGACCGAAATGTGACCACGCATTGCATCGCGGATGCAGGATCCCCAAAGAGCAGAGTGCCCTGAGGCTGCAATACTCTGCACAACCCGCTTCAAGAAAATTCAAGATCGGACTCCAGGGATCGAATCTGGTTCGGTTTCACCAGACTGGGGGCCACTGCAATCCGGACGAGCGGCTCGGCCGGATGGTCCATCCGAAAGATCAGACGCCGAATGGCCTGGGAGGCGATATTCTCTAAATGCAAATCCATCGTGGCGGGCATAGGGTCGAGCCCGTTGAGACAGCGGGTCTCATGATCACATCCGATCGCCGCCACATCCCGTGTAAAATCAAGACCTGCCATCTGGAGTTGCGGCATCAAGGTCGCCAGCTCCAAATCTGTGGGAATGAACAAGCCGAAAGGCCGGGGGGAAATTTCCGAAATCTTCTGAATCAGATCGATCCGGCTTTCCATTACCTGAAAATCTAAAGGGTATCCGGCAAGCTCCTGTTCAAAAACCCGGGGTACGCCTTGGGAGGACTGAAACAGTACCTGCACCTCTTTCCCGGCATCACAGGCCGCACGCACAAAAGAGACACAGCGTTCGAGTCTTACCCCGCAAATCAGGCTGGGAGCGGCAAATACCAGCTTTTCGAACTCCTTTTTGAGTAAATAATCGGCCGCCAGCGCTCCGGCCTGCGCGTTGTCCGGCGTAACGTGATCCACCCAGAGACGCATGGAGCGGTTTTCCCCCAGAACCTGAACTGCCGGAATCCCCTCCAGCCAGGAAACAGCTTTGGGGGTGATTTCACGGATACTGGAGGTGCGTAGCAGAACTCCTTCCGCATCCCCGATCACATCCCGGATCTTGGTGGATGTCCAATCCTGAATATGATGCACCGTAAGGGTCCGGCCAAGGGAATTTGCACCGCGGTGAAGTGCCTCCGCCAGGTGTTCGGTGACCAGAGAACGATCCTGACTGGCAATACTCCCAGTGCGCACAAAAGCAATCGGACGCTGACTTCCGGGATTCTGCCCCGCATCCCCCCCGTTCCGCGCACGCCGTTTGCGCTTGGGTGTATAGTGCAGCTCTTTGATCGCCGCCCGGACCCTTCGCTCGGTATAATCACTCACCGGACCAATTCCATTGATCAGACGGGAGACGGTCGCAGTGGAAACTCCGGCATGACGGGCAACATCACCGATGGTTGCAGAAGGCTCCATATTCATATAATTACTTTAAATCCAAGTATTTCCGAACGCAATTACAAATTGTATCAAACATACAAAAACACAACATAATTGTATTTCCTCAAAATTTGAACTTTCTGGAATTTCGACCAGCTCAAATTCCTTGGGAGAAATCAACCTTTGCAAATGCGAAACCAAAGAACCACCGCTCTGCAGGTCCAGAAATTTATGCTTGGCAATTTAATGTCTCCTGTTAAGGATCCAAATCTTTTGTTCCGAAGATTTTAACCCAGATATCCACATGAAGAAACTGATCCTAAACTCCCTGCTTTGCTTTTCTTTTGCGCTGCTCTCCGGATGCGGAAAACCCTCCGCCTCTGAAGACACACTGACCCTGGGCGTGATCCCGAAAAGCGCAGGGGGCGAATTCTGGGAGGAGGTCCAATCGGGAGCCCAGGAGGCCGCCGATGAACTGGGTATCCGGATCCGCTGGGAGGGCACCGTGACCGAAACCGCGATTGCAGAGCAGAATCAGATCATGGAAAATATGGTGACCATGGGGGTCAAAGGTATTGCTCTGGCCCCGCTGAACTCCAAGGCCCTGAGGGGTCAGGTCGAAAATGCCGTGGCTGCCGGCATTCCGGTCATTGTCTTTGATTCCTCCATCGAAGGAGATCGCCACCGCGCATTTGTGGCAACCGACAACCGGGCCGGCGGTCGCATGGCGGCAGAGAAACTGGGCTCCCTGCTGGAGGAGG
>JBMTJR010000111.1:0-7586 GCA_049438565.1 Kiritimatiellia bacterium | reverse complement strand
AGCATTGCGAACACCGTCACCACCGGCACTTTCACCATACCCCTGATGAACCGGGCCGGGTATCCGGCCATCAAAGCCGGAGCCATCGAAGTGGCGGCCAGCACGAACGGACAACTGATGCCTCCGATTATGGGCGCGGCAGCCTTCATTATTGCGGAAACCTGCAACCTCCCATATTCCGAAGTAGTCAAAGCCGCTTTTCTTCCCGCGACCATCTCCTATCTGGCTCTGCTGTATATCACCCATCTTGAGGCCCTGAAACTTAATCTTCAACCCATTCCCCGTTCGGAACTGCCTGACTTCAGAAAGACCTTTTTGGGGGGACTCCACTTTCTAGTGCCTTTGCTGATCCTGCTTTATCTGCTGATCATTGAACGCCGGAGCCCGCGTTATGCCGCCCTGCTGGGAATTCTCGCGCTGATGGCCGTGGTTCTGCTCCAGCATGTGGTTTCCGAAGGTCGGAAAGGACTGCGAAAGGCGCTTCCGATCCTCGGAAACGGTCTGGTGAGCGGGGCAAAGAATATGATGGCCATCGGGGTGGCAGTTGCCGCCGCAGGAATTATTGTGGGCGTGCTCAGTCTGGGGCTGAGCAGTCAGGTGACCGAGGTGATCCGTATTCTCTCCGGGGGAACCCTCGCAGGGATGCTGCTGGTGACGGCGGTTGTCAGTCTGATCCTCGGCATGGGGCTGCCCACCACCGCGAACTACATTGTAATGGCCAGTCTGGCCGCCCGGGCGATTGAGCAGTTGGCGGGAGGCTTTGGTCTGGAGCTTCCGCTCATTGCCATTCACCTGTTTGTGTTCTATTTCGGAATCCTTTCCGACGACACGCCTCCGGTGGGACTTTCCGCCTATGCCGCCGCCGCGATCTCCAAAGCAGACCCGGTGCAAACCGGCATTCAGGGATTTCTTTACGATATCCGTACCGCCATTCTGCCTTTTATGTTTTTGTTCAATCACCGCCTGTTGCTGATCGGCGTGCATGGACCGGTCGAAATCCTCTGGGTCGTCCTCACGGCCCTCGCGGGGATGTTCGCCTTTGCCGCCGCCACCCAGCAATTCCTGCGGAGAAAGAATTTTATCTGGGAAACCCTGCTTCTCCTCCTGAGCACCTGGATTCTTTTCCGGCCCGGATCGATGAATGCACTGCTTTCCATCGGGGATGCCGCATGGTCGGCTGTGGGTCTGGCCCTGTTCGGTGCGGTTTATTTTCTGCAGGGCTTTCTCCGCTCAGCGGACTGATTTCCGCTGTCGCCGTTTCGGATCTCCGGGGACCGGCACCGCCTCCAACAGGGATTTCGTGTAGGAATTCTCCGGGGCGTTCACAATGTCGGACGGTGTTCCCTGCTCCACGATTTTTCCCTGCTTCATCACCAGCACCCGGTCACAGATGCGTTTGACCACGGACAGGTCATGCGAGATGAAAAGGTAGGCCAGATTGTGACGTTCCCGCAAGGCCAGGAGCAGATCCAGCACCTGCGCCTGAATGGTGACATCCAGTGCACTTACCGCCTCGTCGCAGATAATCATCCGGGGCTGCAAAGCCAGGATGCGCGCGATACAGACCCGCTGACGTTGTCCTCCACTGAATTCATGCGGATAGCGGTGCATCATCCCGGCCTCCAGCCCCACCTCCTCCAGCCAGTGCGCGGCAAATTCGGGATCCGGCCGGTCGATGAGTCCGTGTACGATGGGCGCTTCGGTAATCAGATCGAGAATACGCATGCGGCCGTTCAGACTGGAGTACGGGTCCTGAAAAACCATTCCCAGATTTCGCCGGACTTTCCGCCACGCTTTCCCTTTGAGGGTGTGCAGGGTAGTGTTCTCCATCCAGAAAGAGCCGCCTGTGGATTTCTCCAGGCCAATCAGGGTGCGTCCGAGGGTGGATTTTCCGGAACCGGACTCTCCCACCACGCCCAGGGTTTCGCCGGGATGCAGTTGGAGCGTCACCCCATCCAGCGCTTTCACATGCCCCACCGTGCGGGCGAACATTCCCTTTTTCACCGGAAACCAGGTCTGCAGATTTTCGGTGCGCAGCAGGGGTTCCTCAAACTCCGGCAGAGGCCGGGAGGGGGCGTCGTCCAGACGGGGAACCGCGTGCAGAAGCGCGCGGGTGTAGTCATGCTGTGGCGTCTCAAACAAAGACTCGGTTTCTCCCGCCTCCACCAGCCGGGAATTTTTCATGACCAGAACGCGGTCGCAGAGTTCCCACACCACGCCCATGTCGTGCGTGATAAACAGAATGGAGGTGCGCTCGGACTTCATTGCCAGCATCAGCTTGAAGACCTGCGCCTGAAGAGTGACATCCAGCGCGGTGGTGGGTTCGTCCGCAATCACCAGTTCCGGTTCCAGCATGAGGGCCATGGCAATGGTCACCCGCTGACGCATGCCTCCACTGTATTGAAAAGGATACTGATGGCGGCGGGTTTCCGCATCCGGAATGCCCACTTTCTCCAACCACTCAATCACCAGGGCAATCTTCTCTTTGTCGGAAAGTTCCGGACGGTGAAGGTCCAAAAGTTCCTTGAGTTGATCCCCTACGGTCTGGAGCGGAGAGAGCGCGGTCATGGGCTCCTGAAAAATCGCACTGATCCGGGCGCCGCGGATTTCGCGGAGTTCCTCCGGACGCATTTGCAGAATATCTCTGCCGCCAAAGAGAATTTCACCGCCGTCATAACGGCCGGGCGGTGAGGGAATCAGGCGAAGGATGGACATTCCGGTAACGGTTTTCCCTGATCCGGATTCGCCCACCAGCCCCAGAACTTCGCCGGGCAAAATGTCAAAACTCAGGTCCTGCACCGCTTGGACCGATCGGTCTTCGGTATGAAAACTGATGGAGAGGTTTTTCACCTGCAGAACGGGGGGATTGGATTCAGGATCTTTCATCATGCCTCCCAATGGGTCTCCCGTTTGGGGTCAAACGCGTTGCGCAGCCCTTCGCCGATAAATACGCCCAGCAAAATCACCACAAACAGGGTCAGGGCCGGATAGACAATCAGCCACCAGGCATACCGGTAGGTCTGGGCCTGACTCAGCAGATCTCCCCAGCTCGGGGTGCCGACGGGCAGTCCGAAACCAATGTAGTCCAATGCGCTCAGGCTGCCGATGGCACCGACCAGACTGAAAGGAAAAAAAGTGATCAGGGGCACCAGCGCATTGGGCAGGATGTGCTTCCACATAATGCGGCCGGTGGGAAGCCCCAGAGAGTGGGCCGCCTCGATAAAAGGCTGTTTGCGGAGCTTCAGAAATTCTGCCCGCATGTAGTAGGAGATCCCGATCCAGTTAAAAATGGCATACACGAAAAGCAGCAGACCAAAACTTCGTCCGAAAACCGAACCCAGATAAATCATGGCATACAGGAAAGGAATGGCTCCGTAAATTTCAATGATGCGCTGAGTAAACAGATCCAGTCTGCCGCCGAAATAGCCCTGCAATCCTCCCAGCAGCGTGCCAAGAAACATACTGCAGAAGACCAGGATAAAACCGAAAAGCAAACTGATCCGGGTGGCATAGAGAATGAGCACCCGCACATCCCGGCCGCTTTGATCAAGTCCCAGGGGATGGTTTTTTACCGGGCGGAACGGGAACTGAACCGTCTCCCGCACAAAGCGGATTTCCCAGGCGGCGCCCTCGGCATCGGTAACCTGCAAAGGCTCCACCGGAATGGAATGCGCGGACTGGAGTCTTTCCTCCGCCAGCGGATCTTCGGGCCACCAGTCCGGACGTACCGTTGCGTCTTTCGGAATGGTGAAACTTTCAGGCCTGAGATCAGCAGGCAGAATTTCCCGCAGAAGAATGCGCTGACTTCGGGGACTGCGCTCGAGCACCTCATAGGGCGAAAGATACCAGACAAAGCGGCCACCGGGATCGGGGAAAGACCATTCGGGGGCCGGCTGATTATCAAAACGGGGCTGCAAAGCTTTCAGCAGGGGCTCCGGCAGTTCTTGAAGTCCCTGCGGGAAAAACCACTCCGCGCCCCGGCCGGGTTTCATCGCGCCCCGGGCGTTCACCCGCAGATCGCTGACCCGCTGGGCCCGATTCCGGATCACGGTCACTTCCTCCGGAAGTTCAATCCGGTCCGGGGATAACGTGTTGGAGGGTTTAAAGCGGACAGGCGCCCAGGCCATCCAGTTTCCACTGCCTGCGGCAAAAGCTTCACTGCGGGAGAGCAGATGATAATCCGGGGAAGTCTGAACGCCATCCTTCAGAAACAGATCCTGGGACAGCTGCTGCAGCCGCGGCCAGTAAAAGGCGCCTTCAAAACGAAGCAGCCAGGGTGTATCGTTGGCAATCAGTTCGCTGAACAGACTGAGAACAAACAGGCTGGAAAGTAGACAAAATGAAAACCAGGCCCGGCGGAGTTTGCGGAAGCGTTGAAATTTTTCCCGGGTGGCAGGGCTCAGCCAGCTCATCCATTCCCTCCCCCGAAATCCATCCGCGGATCAATCAGCAGATAACAGAAATCTGTCAGTACCTGTCCCAGCAGTCCGAGAATCGACTGAATACACACAATTCCGAGAAACAGAGGATAATCGCGGGTAAGCACGGCATCCAGACTCATCAATCCGATGCCCGGAATGTTGAAAACTTTTTCAATCAGCACCGAGCCGGCAAACATCACTGTAAGAATACTGCCAATGCCCGTGGCAATCGGGATCAGGGCATTTCGAACCGCATGTTTCCAGACCGCCTGCCGCATGGTGGCTCCCTTGGCGAGTACGGTGCGGACGTAGTCCTGGGAAATCTGCTCCAGCAGGGAGTTTTTCATCAACAGCGTCATGACCGCAAAATTTCCGATCACATAACAGGTGACGGGAAGAAACATGTGCCAGGCCTGATCGGTGATTTTTCCCCAGGTGGAAAGCTCCTCCCAGTTGGGGGACCGGAATCCACCCAGGGGAAACACCGACCATCCCCAGTCGGTGGTGCCGCTGAACAGCATCTTCAGCACCATGCCGAACGCGAATGCGGGCAGCGCGTAGAGGGTAAACACGATCAGACTGCTCACCAGATCAAAAGTTTTGCCATTCTTCAGGGCTTTGGCGATGCCGAGCGGGATGCAGATAAGGTAGGTGAGAAAAAGGCTGGGAATGCCAAAGCTGAGGGAAACCGGAAACCGCTCGGAAATCAGCTCCCAGGTGGTTTTGTTGGTGATTTTATAAGAAGTGGCCCGCATTCCCAGGCGGTCGTCCACCATCCAGATCCAGAAACGCTGAATGAGGGGTTTGTCGAGATGGTAAATTCTGCGGATACTTTCAATCTGCTCCCGGGACATCGCTTCGGAGGCCAGCCCGGTGGCGCCGCCCTCCCCTCCGGAACTTTTCAAGGAGGCAATATACTGCTCCACCGGACCGCCGGGAACAATCTGGGTGAACAGAAAGGTGATCAGAATGATCCCCAGAAAACTGATCCCCACAAGGAGAAGCCGGGAGGCGAAGTAATGCAGCCGGTTCATTTACATCAAGGGCTGTGTGGCCCCTTCCGAGTGAAACATCTTTTCGAATTCGATCACCGGCGCTTTTCCGGGAAGTTTTTTTCCGGATTTTCTGGCGGCGTCCAAATCCGCATCCAGCGCCGGATCCGCCCACCAGAGGACTTCGGATGCGGATTCATCTCCGTATTTGGTGAGTACATGATCCGGCATTCCGAAACGGTTCCAATACAGGAGACGGACATAATCGATATGCCAAAGCAGAATGTAGGGAACCTCTTCCGCGAGGATGGCATCAATTTCCCGGACCACTGCGTGACGTTTGTCCACATCGAATTCCTCTTTGATGCTGTCAATTTTCTCATCCACCACCGGATTGGCATAACCGGTGATGTTGTTGCCGCTGGGTTGATCACGGTGTTTGCTGTGCCACATGCTCTCCGGATCTTTGAAGACCCCGGCACCCCAGGCGGCCCAGGTCATATCGAAGTTGTATTCATCCATGTCCTTGGCCCAGGCGGACCAGTCTTTACGGTCGATGTTCAGCTGAATCCCCACCTGGGCAAGCGCTTCACGGAAGATGAGCAGAAAACGGTCGGCCGTGGCGGAGCGGCTGAGAAAGTTGATCACGAATTCCTGGCCGTCCTTGGCGAGATGGCCTTTTTCATTCACCGACCAGCCCGCTTCCGCCAGCAGGCTCCGGGCCGCATCGACATCAAACTCGATCAGCGCATTGGGATTGCCCTCCGGATACAGGTCCGGAAAATAACTGGCGGTCAGTTCATACTGATTAAACATCAGGGTCGCATTCATGCGTTTGCGGTCCAGCAGATGAGCCAGCGCCCGGCGCACCCGCACATCCTTGAATTTCTCCCGACGCATATTCATGGCAAAACCCTGAAATCCCACCGGATTGGAGTTCCGGATGGCCTGTTTGATCATCCAGTTGTTCTGAAAAACCGGGCCATCGGTTTCCGCAGCCCAGCGGCGGGCGGTGTAAACCGCGAATACGTCAAAATTTCCCGCGCGGAAATTATCGAAAGCCAAATCCCGTTCCGGATAGAACAGAAACTCGATCCGTTCAAAATTACTCAGTCCCTCCCCCCGGGGATCCTCTGCCGCCCAGTAGTCCTTCCTCTTTTCAAGCAGAACCGAATTCGGTTCCTGCAGCCGGATGATGCGGTAGGGTCCGGAGGTGACCGGAAATTCAAAATTCACCTGATTGAATTCCCGGTCTTTCCACCAGTGTGCAGGCAAAACGGTGAGGCCGCCCAGCGTCCAGAGATTGCCCCAGTGCACCTCTTTGGCAGTGAACTGCACCGTGCGCTCATCCAGCTTCACCGGATCTTCAAAGCGGCTGAGTCCGACTTTGTGCGGACCGGTCAGATTTTCCGGATTCATAATCGCCTGGAAGGTCCAGATCACATCGTCTGCGGAAACCGGTTGACCGTCACTCCATTCCGCATCCGCATCGAGCGTGAAGGTGAAGACTTTTTTATCGTCGCATACGGTGACTTTTTCCGCCAGTCCCGGCTCCGGCTCCAGGGTCAGACTGTTGCGGCTGATCAGGCTTTCGAACTGGTAACTGAACAGCTTGGAGGAAAACACATTGGTATCCAGATAGTAATTAAAACTTTTCGGATACTGGGCGGCAAAAACCCGCATGGTTCCTCCCGGCTCCGCCCATTCCGACCCGAGGGGAGAGGGTTCGGCCTGCCAGTCTGCGGAAGGGATTTCAAGGGCTTCGGCGGAGAGAATTCCGGGAAGAAAAAGAAGACAGAAAAAAACAAATCTGATCATGCTGGAAGCGTATGGAAGCTTTTGTGGAATGCAAGGGCACAGGGGCGGAAATGGGATCAAAATTCTGTGGCAATCCCTGTCGGATTGCATAGGAATTCCTCAGAATGCCTTCCGCCGACGCCCACACTCTGCTTTTAATTCCCACCTACAACGAGCGGGAGAATGTTCCCGGACTGGTGGAGCAGATTCTGGGTCAGGATCTTGATCTGGATCTATTGTTTATCGATGACGGATCTCCGGACGGCACCGGAGAGTATCTGGACCGGATCGCCCGAGAGGAACCCCGGATCCAGGTGCTGCACCGTCCGGAAAAAGGGGGGCTGGGTTCCGCCTATCTCAGCGGTTTTGCGAAAAG
>JBMTJR010000110.1:0-7627 GCA_049438565.1 Kiritimatiellia bacterium | reverse complement strand
GAAGAAACTTCTTTGTCCCATCCCCTCTGTTCCGCGGTTTCCTCCTATCTGGAGGGACTTGCAGAGTCGGGGACCCTGTCCGTGGAGCTGGAACATCCGTTTCCGGCCTCTCCTCCCGCCCCCGATCCCGTTCGTCCACGGCAGCAGCCCGCGAAAGTTCCGCCGGTGGAGAAATTGGAGGAAAAATCGATTCTTCCTCCCCTGCCAAAACCCGAAGTGGTGGCGGTACCTGAGCCGAACAGACTCGTGTGGTGCACGCTAAAACGTCTGGCGGAGTGCGGGGATCCAGTGGATGCCACGCAGAGTGCCGTGGTGCTGGTGACCGAGGTGGAGGAAACCCGGGGTGAGCATGGGGAATTGCTGAAACAAATCCTGCACGCAGCCGGATACACCATTCTCCAGACCCCACTCTCTCTGACCCATCCGGATGATCTAAAAGGGGCCGGACAGAGAATCCTCGCTTTGGGAAACCCGGCTCTGCAGAAAATCAGCCCTGCCGGAATGGATCTGAAGGTGGTCAGAGGCATGTGGCAAAAAACTCCCTATGGGAAGCTCATTTCCTCCTTGCCCCCCTCTGTGCTCCCGAACAACCCCGCAGGCAAAAAAGCGGTTTGGCAGGATCTGAAAAGCATGTTGAAAGACCTCTCCCTGGAGGTGCCCCAGTGGACCCGGGACAAGCTCTCTTCAAAAAAATGAAGTCAAAATCCTGAGATCAGGATTCTTCGACCACATTCACTTTCATGGTTTTGCTGCTCAGAATACTCTGCTCCTCCAGATCCAGATTCTGCAGGGAGGATTCGACCGAGCTTGACTCAATCATTGCCCGCAAAGGCGCGGCAAAAGAACCGGGATCCTGACGGATAATTTTGCTGACTTTCACCGAAACAGGCAGTCGCAGTACTGATTTCAAGTGTTCTTCCTGATCCGGGAGCGTGAACCCTTTTTTACAGTGCGGACAGCGGCCGCGTTTATCCTGATCCGCATCCCGGACCCATAGTTTTTGCCCGCAATAGGGACAGCTCATTTTGAAATCACTTTCGTTTTCGTTCCTGTAAATCAGAATAATGCAAGGGGTAGTCCGGCCGGCACCGATCTCGGTGAGGAGCTCATCAAGTTTCTGCAGACTCAAGACATCCACAAACCGGATCAATCCAACCAGAACATCAAACTTGCTTGTTTCATTTAAATCCTCAACCACCGGCTCAAAAGAGAGCTTTCGATTGGCAAAGGAGCAGGTTCGGGAAAAATCACCAGGTTCGCATCCCACATCCTCATAGAGCCAGCCCTCCATTTCAGATTCTGAAGTGAGAACTCCAACCCGTATGATATTAGATGGGAATGACATAGATCTATGTTAGATAGGTCCCCCCCATCCTGTCAACTGGCATATTTCCCAAATACCCCACCGCAGATTCACGACTGGGAAAGAAAATCCCTTGCGGCGGCCCCTCAGGCACACTAAGAGAAACGCATGAATCCATATCTTGTCACTGTGCTTGTTCTGCTTGTGGGCTTCACGCTCTTTCATCTCTGGATCCATGCCCTGAATCTTCGGGCTATGGAGGCAGAAATCCCTGCAGAGTTCCAGGGGGTCTACGATGCCGCATCCTACGCGAAGAGTCAGCAGTACCTGCGCGAAAGCACCCAAGTGGACCTGATGACCCAGACGCTGAAGACCGCAGTGCTGGTGGCGTTTATCCTCTGTGGCGGTTTCGCCTGGATTCACCGGACAGCCAGCAGTCTCACAGACTCCATGGTGCTTCAGGGTTTGGTCTTTGCCGGACTGCTCCTGGGAATCAGCACCCTCTGGAATCTTCCTTTTCAAATTTACGACACCTTTGTGCTGGAGGAAAAGTACGGGTTCAACAAAACCACTCCCGCCGTTTTCGCCATGGACCAGATCAAGGGACTGATTCTGGCGGCTCTGCTCGGTGCCCCGTTGTTTGCAGCCCTGATCTATTTCTTTCAAATTGCCGGCGGAAACGCATGGTGGATCTGCTGGGCAGTGGTCACCGGCTTCCAGCTGCTCCTGCTCTACGTGGCTCCGGTCTACATCCTGCCTCTGTTTAATAAATTCGAACCTCTGGAGGAGGGGGAACTGCGGAGCTCGCTCGAAGCCTATGCGCAGGCCCAGGGATTCCAGCTTTCGGGACTGTACAAAATTGACGGCTCCAAACGCAGCACCCGGGCCAATGCGTATTTCACCGGTTTCGGAAAAAACCGACGGATCGCCCTCTACGACACGCTGATCGAGAAACATTCCCGCGAGGAACTGGTGGCCATTCTGGCGCATGAAGTGGGACACGCCAAATGCAGACATATTCACAAACAACTGGCCATCGGAATTTTCAGTACCGCATTCCTCTTTTGGATGCTCTCCCAATTTATCGGTCAGCCCGGACTCTACGAAGCCTTCGGACTGCCCGGAACCTCACCGCTTCCTTTGTATGCGGGTCTGATCTTTTTCAGCTTTCTCTACACCCCGGTCAGCACCCTGCTGGGCGTCCTGACCAGCATCCTCAGCCGCAAATTCGAGTATGAGGCCGACGCATTCGCCGTGCGGACCACACAGGGAGCGGAAGCCCTCATCCAGGGTCTGAAAAAATTATCGGTTGACAATCTTTCGAATCTGACCCCCCACCCCTGGCTGGTGTTTCTTGAATACAGTCACCCTCCCGTGCTCCGCAGAATCGAGGCCATGCGCGCCCTCGAAAACCCTCCCTCATGAAATCCACACGCTTTCTTTTTCTGATTGGATTTGTTCTCCTGTTCGTCGGAACCTGGGAGGAGACCGGGATTACCGGAAAAGATGAATTCTGGGTGACCATGCGCACCCCCATGGAAATGCTGGAGGATCACAGCTTCTGGACATTGCGTCTGAACGAAGAGGTCCGTCTGCAGAAACCTCCTTTGGTCTATTGGCTGATGGCAGGATTTTATCAGATTCTGGGCATCCATCTCTGGTCCGCGCGGCTGGTGGGAGTGCTCAGTGGAGCCGGAATGGCCGCGGTGACCGCAAAGTTGTATCAGCGCCTCTTCCACCGCGACGGTTTCTGGGCCGGCATCACCCTGCTGGCCACGGCGGGGGTCGCCGTGGAGGGACGCCGGGCCATGCTGGATATGCCCCTGGGTTTCTTCTGTCTGCTCTCAGTATATTTGTGTGTGGCCGCCTTTCAGCAGAAAAAAAACTTCCTGTACCTTGCGGCCGGGGCCGCACTGGCAGCCGCCACCCTCTCCAAAGGCCCCCAGTCTCTCCTTTTTGTTTTGCCCGCACTCCTCGCGGGACTGTTTTTAATCCGGCCCAAACCCTTCCCTAGGTCCCTGATCTGGGCGGGAAGTCTTTTCCTCCTGAGCTTTCTGATTCTGGCCCTGCCCTGGCCCCTGTCCATGAAAATCCTCCACGCGGATTTTATTGCGGAGCTGGACAATCAGATTGTGGGCAACCGGCTGAGCAAGGTCAGCCTGAAGTCTCCCCTCAATGCACTGGGCGGCGCTCTGCTGCTGGCGTTCCCCTGGAGCTTTTTCATGCTCAGCGGACTCTTCCTCGCCTTCAGAAAAACCGCCGGGGGGAAACACGACCGACGGGCACTCTGGCTGAGTGCATGGCTGATCGCCTCGGTGCTTCCCTTTTTCTTCATGCGCGCTTTCGAGCGCTATATGATTCCAATTCTCCCCTGCGCCTCCATGCTCATTGTCTGGACCCTGCAGAAACTTCGGCCCCTGCCCCGCCGGATTCTGCTGATCCTCTCCTGCTTTCTCCTGGCACTCGTTTCTCTGGTGATCGCCCTGTTCGGACTTTGGTTTCATCTTTCATTCTGGACATCCCTCATCACCGTTCTGCTTGTGTTGTGGATGCTGTGGGTCTGCTCACAGAAAGAGGCCGGATGGAAACCTGTTTACGCCGCCGCACTGGTGTTTATGAGCACCTTGGGTCTGCTTTACCCCAGATTCGGAGTGAACCAAATTCCGGAGGACCTTCCCTGGCTGGAACTCCAGCAGCATCCGGTAGGGATCTACAGCCGCTACTCCCAGCCGGCCATGCTCTCCATGCGCCTGCAGAGAAGTGTGGATTTTCCCTTTGAGGACCGCCTGGTGAAAAACGGGTATAACGGATATATTTTCACCACCCACGATCAGTTTCAGGACCCGCAGCGGATCGACACCCTGACCCATGCCCTGCGCAGCGCCGGCATACCTTTTGAGGTTGCGGGAAGCTACCACGTCTTCTTCAGCAGAAGAAACTGGATCCGTTTCACCCGGCCGGATGCGGACGGGGAGGATTGGCTCCGGGCGCTTCGCAGACGGGACCTTCGGCCATTAAAATCGGAAATTATCTATGTCAAAACCGGAAATCTAGTCGAAGAGCCCATAAAATAATGGGGAAACCTGCATTTTTTGGGTTGCTAAGTTAAAATTCCTTCCCAAAGATGGAGAAGCAGATTCGATGGAACCATATCGAAGACTGTGAGAAATATAAACAATCAAGGAGAAGAGAACATATGGCAGCCAAGCCCAAGACAAAGACACAAATCATTGCCGCAATTGCTGACAGCACCGACCTGAGCAAAAAAGATGTAACCGCGGTTCTGGAAAGCATGGTCCAGATGGCCTATAAAGAGGCCAAAGTTGGTTTCACCATCCCCGGACTCGGTAAACTCGTGGTCGTGAACCGCAAAGCGCGTGACGGACGCAATCCCGCCACCGGCGAAAAGATCCGTATTCCGGCCAAAAAAGTGCTGAAATTCCGGATCGCCAAAGCTGCCAAAGACGCCATTGGCTGATAGATTCAGAGACAAGGCTGCCTCCGTGCAGCTGATTTCTGACCCCCGGTGAACTCCACCGGGGTTTTTCTTTGCCTTTTTGGAATTTAAATCCATAGAGGAAACGTCATGAACAAACCTTTTCCTCCGGTGGATACCAAAATTTCCGATCTGCTGTCCCGGCGCAGTCATCCTCTGCTATCTTACGAATTTTTTCCGCCCAAATCCGAGAAAGGCATGAATTCTCTTCAGGCCGCTGTGGAGGGTCTGCTGAACACTTCTCCTGATTTCGTCACCGTCACCTACGGCGCGGGAGGCTCTACCCGGAACCTGACTTTTGAAATTGCCGCGCTGCTCCGGCGTTTCCGGTATGGACCGGTCATGCCCCACCTCACCTGTGTGGGAAACAGCACGGAGGAGCTGCATGAAATTGCCGACCAGATTCATGCCGACGGCTACCGCAATATTATGACCCTGCGCGGAGATCCTCCCCAGGGTCAGGAACATTTCCAGACGGCGGACGGGGGTCTTGACTGTGCCCGCGATCTGGCCAGACTGCTCAAATCCCGTCATCCGGATTTCTGTCTGGGGGTGGCGGGGTATCCCGAGGCGCATCCGGAATCCAAAGGCGAACAATCCGACATGGACTACCTGAAATCCAAAGTGGATGCCGGGGCCGATTTCATCACCACGCAGCTTTTTCTGGAAAACCACCATTACTATCGTTTTGTCGAACGCTGTGAAAAAGCCGGTATCCGGATTCCCATCCTGCCCGGTCTCATGCCCGCCCTCTCGCTGAATCAGATCCGCCGGATCACCGGCATGTGCGGCGCCAGTCTTCCTGCGCCGCTGGCGGAAAAACTGGCCTCCGCCGGAGATCAGACTGATGCGGCGATGAACACCGGAATCCTCTGGTGCACCGAACAGATTATCGACCTGCTGCAGCAGGGAGTGCCCGGCATCCATCTTTACATTCTTAACCAGATTAAACCGGCCATGTCTTATCAGCTGGCCCGTACCTTTATCGAAATGACCGGCAAGGAGCTGCCCCGATGAGTGATCAGAAAGAATCCGCCTCCGACTCTTTTGAACAGTCTCTGAAACGTCTGGAAGTTCTGGTTTCCGAAATGGAAGGCGGGGCCCTGACACTGGATCAGATGATCGAACACTTCGAAGAAGGAACTCAATTGGTGGAGAAGTGTGGAAAACGACTGAATGAAGTTGAACGCCGTATCGAAAAACTGGTCAAAAAGGACGGAAAAATCATTTCTGAACCTTTCGAACCCGAATCCGAATGACCCTCCAATCCCGACTTAAACTCTGTTTTTTTCTTTCCTGGGCCCTGAGCGCCCTCAGTTGTGCCGAATCTGTGTCTCCGGCTGTGGAGGCACCGCCTCCCCCTGCTCCCCCTGCCCCCCCCCCACCCGTGATCGTGGAACAGACGGTGATCGATCTTGGAGATGCCGAACCCCTGCAGGTGGCCAGAGCTCTGAACACCGCCATGGCCGACACCGTGGAAAAAGTGCTGCCCACAGTGGTGGTGATCCGCACCGAGGCCACCCGGTACATTGTCGACTGGTATGGACGTCTGCTCAGTGAAGCCAAACGGCCCGTGGGTCAGGGATCGGGCGTCATCATTGATCCCCGCGGTTATGTCATCACCAACAACCACGTTTTGCAGGGCGGACAGAGCATCGAGGTCATCCTGCAGGATGAAACCAGTTATCCCGCCGAACTGGTGGGACGAAGTGCGCAGCTGGACATTGCGGTGCTCAAAATCCGGAATGAGTCCGGGGAGGAATTTCCCGCCATCGAGCCAGGAGACTCCGACACCATCCGGGTCGGGGAAATGGTCATGGCCATCGGGTCACCGTTCAGTCTGAGCAGCACGGTGACCCATGGGGTGATCAGCCAGAAAGGCCGCTCCGAAGCCAACCTTCCTATCGTCGATTTCATCCAGACCAGTGCGCCGATCAATCCGGGAAATTCCGGAGGACCCCTGATTGATTTGGAGGGCCGGCTGATCGGCATCAACTCCATGATCCGCACGGGCGGATCGGCCAGTCAAGGGAGCATCGGAATCGGATTTGCCGTGCCTTCCAATCAGGCGCTGCGGGCCGCGCGGCTGATTATTGACGGAACCACCCCGGAAGAACTGCCCTGGCTCGGTGTCATGATGCAGGAGACCCGGTTCGGAGTGCTGTTCAGCCGGATTATTCCCGACAGTCCCGCCTCCGACGCAGGACTTCAACCCGGCGATCTGCTTTTGTCTGTGGACCGGCGGGCGATCCGCTCCGGTGCGGAGCTGAGCGGAATGATCCGGCTGAGTGAGCCGGGAGATAAACTCTCGCTGGAAATTCTCCGGGGAAAAGAGAAGGTGATCCTGGAAGTGACCACCCGTCTCATGCCGCAGAGCGAACTGAAACTGGAACCTATCAGCGAATAAGTCTCTCCAAACGGGTTTTCTTCGGGAAGTGCTTGTTTTCAAATGGGGAAATTGTATCGGTGCCATTGTCAGCCGATTTGAAACGAACCCGCAAAAGCACTGCATATGAATATACTTCTGCTTAAAGAACAGAACCCGAAGGAAACCCGGATTGCCGCACTACCGGAGTCTGTGAAAAAACTGGTCAGTCTGGAGGCCCGCGTACAGGTCGAGAGCGGCCTGGGATCCAGTCTGCATCTTGAGGACTCCGCATATCAGGAGGCCGGGGCAGAAATTGTCACCGATCCTTCCGCGGCCATGGCCGAAGCCGATCTGGTCTTGCGCCTGGGCAAACCTGAGGGGCCCGGTCAAATGAAAAAAGGAGCGGTTCACATCAGCTATCTCGATCCGTTTGTGGATCTGGAGACGGCCAAAAAATTTG
>JBMTJR010000109.1:0-7629 GCA_049438565.1 Kiritimatiellia bacterium | reverse complement strand
CTTCTTCATAAGTCCCTGGTCTTCTACCTATTAATGTCTTAATTTCATTATGAGGATTAGTTAAACCGAGATTTTCATGAATTTTTACTTGTCCCGATGTAGTTCCAAATTCACCATTAACAACTCTATCTCCTCTAATAACTTTAGTTGTAGCATTTTGAGTATAATTACTTGTATTAGCAACTATTATTTGTTCTTCTTCTGTTAATATTTCATATTTAGATGTATAACTAATATTATTTTGATTATCATTTAATGGTAAAATCTCAAATCTATTATTAGATTCATTAAAAGAAACTATAAATTGTATAATTGTATTTAAATTGCTATTAGCGATTTTACTTGTTAAAGCATTTGCTAATGTTTGTGGTGTATAAATACCATGAGATAATACTACTGGTATAAGGGCATTACCTTCTTCTCCTTGTCCTATTTGGAATTCTAAATGCTGATTATGCTCTGTAATCATCATTTGACTTGTATTTTGTAGTGTCGCCCCTACTACTTCTATTTGAGAATGAGGTTCTAATACAATAGGGTCTTTAAACCTACATATAAAATTAGATGCTTGTTCTCCACTTTGACCGATGGGTTCGCCATCGTTATCGTAGATAAACTTATTAGATTGTGCTAATATTAAACTCATTTTATTATAAACTAATAAAAAAATACATGTGAACGGTGACGATCCGGAGGCGGTCATCTGGGCCGTACGCACGGCGGTCGATTTCCGGATGAAATTTCACAAGGATGTGTTTATCGACCTGATCTGTTTCCGCAAACATGGTCACAATGAGGGGGATGAACCCTCCGTGACCCAGCCGATCATGTACCGCACGATCCGCAAACATCCCGGAACTCCGGAGGTGTATGCGAAAAAGCTGATCCAGTCCGGAGTGATCAACGAAGCCGAATTCAATCAGCTGAAGCAGAACTACCGCGAAGCGCTGGATGAAGGATCCCAGGTGGCGCCGAATGTGGTTCCCCGCAATCTGCACACCAAATACTACACGGCCTGGCAGCCTTACCTGAACGGAAACTGGAATGATGTGACCGAAACCGGGGTGTCGGTGCGCAAGCTCAAGAAACTGGGGCAGGAGGCCTGCCGGCTGCCCATCGATTTCTCGCTGCATCCCGCGGTACGCAAGCTGATGGATGACCGTCAGGCCATGATCCGGGGAGAAATTCCGTTGGACTGGGGCTGTGCCGAGACTTTGGCCTATACCACGCTGATTGAAAACGGATTCCGGGTCCGGATCAGCGGTCAGGACAGCGGACGCGGAACCTTTTTCCACCGGCATGCCGCCGTGCATGACTATCAGACCGGAAACCGCTATGTGCCGCTGCAGCATTTTGCGCAGAGCCGGGGAACCCTGTTCCGGGTGGTGGATTCGATCCTCTCCGAAGAGGCGGTTCTGGGTTATGAATACGGCTACAGCATGACCGATCCGGGCACCCTCACCATTTGGGAGGCCCAGTACGGGGATTTTGTGAACGGCGCCCAGGTTCTGATTGACCAGTTTATCAGCTCCTCCCAGCAGAAATGGAATTTGTATTCCGGACTGGTAATGATGCTGCCGCATGGATGGGAGGGGCAGGGTCCTGAGCATTCCTCCGCCCGTCTGGAGCGTTTTCTTCAGCTTTGCGCCCAGGAAAATCTTCAGGTGGTGGTGCCTTCCACCGCCGCGCAGATGTTTCATGCGCTGCGCCGTCAGCTGCTGCGGAAAATCCGGATTCCGCTGATCATCATGAGTCCGAAAAGCATGCTGCGTCGGAAAGAATCGTTTTCGAGCCTGCAGGATCTGGCCAAGGGCGAGTTCCAGTGCCTGATTCCGGAGATGGATCAGAAGATCAAGGAGAAGGAGGTCACCCGGGTGGTGATCTGCAGCGGAAAAGTTTATTACGAGCTGCTGAACAAACGTACCGAGATGAATCTGAAAAATGTGGTGCTGCTGCGTCTGGAGCAATTGTATCCGTTTGACCATGACGCCGTCTGCGCGGAAATCAACCGCTACCCCCATGCGGACAAGCTGATCTGGTGTCAGGAGGAACCCCTGAATCAGGGGGCCTGGTATCAAATCCGCCATCGCCTGCAGCAGTGTGTCCGCGAAGGGCAGGAGCTGGAGTTTGCCGGACGGGTGGCCTGTTCCGCTCCCGCCGGCGGAAGCCCTCTCCGGCACAACCAGCGGGAACAGATGCTGATTCATGCCGCCCTTGGTCTTGATGTTCCTGACATGAGCTGACATAGAAATTGTTTCAATTCCACCCCTTCAACCGACGTACATCCCCTCTGCTATGAGCATTTCCATTAAAACCCCCGAACTTCCTGAATCTGTAGACGAAGCGACCCTGCTGACCTGGCATGCGGAGCCGAACGCACGGGTGAACCGGGACGACAAGATTGCGGATGTGGAGACCGATAAAATCGTACTCGAGGTGTTCGCTCCGGCGGATGGGGTGCTCAGCACCAAAGTGGCCGAAGGGGATATTCTCAAACGCGGGGATGTGATTGCGGAGATTTCCGAGTCGGACGCCGGAACCGCCGCCCCGGCTCCCGTGGTGCAGGAGGAAAGTAAATCCGAGCCCTCCAAGCCGGTGGCCGCCAAAACCGTGGAAGCCGCGGAGGAGAAAGAAGAGCCAAAAATTTCCGGGGATGAACTCAAAGGTCTCAGTCCTTCGGTCCGGCGCCTGATGCAGGAGCACAATATTCATCCGCAGAATCTGACCGGTTCCGGTAAGGGTGGGCGGATCACCCGTCAGGATGTGCAGCGTTATCTGGATGTGACGCCGGTTTCCAAGAAAAATCTTGGACTGGGCAGTCCCGAACGGGTGCTGGATATTTCCGTGGCCAAACAGGCCGCCCCGGAGGCTTCGGCCGAAAAACAGGATCCGCCCTACGTGCGGCGGGTGCAGATGACCCAGTTGCGGGCCCGGGTGGCTTCGCGTCTGAAAGAGGTGCAGAGCACCGCGGCGCTGCTCACCACTTTCAATGAAGTGAACATGAAGCCGGTTATGGATATCCGGGCCAAATATAAAGACCGTTTTCTGCAGGATTACGGAGTGAAACTCGGTTTTATGTCGTTCTTCGTGAAGGCGTCGGTGGAGGCGCTGAAAAAATATCCGATTGTCAACGCCCAGATCGATGGACGGGATATCCTGTATCAGGAGGAGTACCATATCGGCGTGGCGGTGGATTCGCCCCGCGGCCTGGTGGTGCCGGTGCTGCGGAATGCGGAGGACATGAGTTTTGCGGATGTGGAGAAAGAAATCCGTGAACTGGCTGGAAAAGCCAAAGAAGCCAAACTGGCCTACGAGGATCTGATCGGGGGCACTTTCACCATCACCAACGGCGGGGTGTTTGGTTCCATGCTTTCCACCCCGATTCTGAATGCACCGCAGAGTGCCATTCTGGGAATGCACACCATCCAGGACCGGGCCTGGGTGGAGAATGGTCAGGTGGTGGTGCGGCCGGTCATGTATCTGGCCCTGACCTATGATCACCGGCTGATTGACGGCCGGGATGCGGTCCAGTTCCTGGTCAGTATCAAAGAATCCCTCGAGGATCCTGCCCAGCTGATGCTCCAGCTCTAAGCGGTACTGTCCGAAAATGACGACGCAGGGGGAAATCCCCCCGCGCGGTTCCCCTCGTAGAGCCCCCCCCCCGCGCCATGCGGTAAAAAGCGCCCCGACAACGTCGGAGGCGGAACCGACCCCTGTTGCCTGATCTCCTGCCTAGGGCGTGTGGAGATTTCAAGCTATACCCATGTATAAATCCCTCTTGCAGAACAAATTGTTTCATTTTTTCTGATTTTGAGGGTTGCGGTGGTGGGGGTTGGTGTCATAAAGTGGGGCAGAGTGTCAATCAATGTCTTCAGAGATCCATCAGCTTCTGTCCACGACCGGCGGTGCCCAGGCCCCGTTTATGGGCAAACACGTCCACAAACTGGACCCGAAGAAGCGGCTGACCATTCCTTCCGGATGGAGGACGCTGATCGGAGAGGACTGGGTTTTTCTGATGCCGGGGATCGACCGGGCCTGTCTGATGCTGATGCCCGGAACCGTGATGTCTCAGTTCATGCAGAAATTGCAGGGAATGATGCTGTCGAATCCGGACGAAATGGAACTGATGCTGACGCTTGCGTCGGAATCGGATCATTTGAATTTCGATGTGCAGGGGCGCATCCGGGTCAAAGACGAGCATCTCGCCTACGCCGGGCTCACCGGAGAGGTGATTCTGGCCAGTGCGTTCAACCGCATCGAGCTCTGGAGTCCCGAAAACTGGGAAGCCCGAAAGCCTCATTCACCCGGTTTGGCTGGTGCAGCCAAAGCCCTCAAAATTTAGGAGGGAGGCACATGACCACAACCACTGTGCATGAACCGGTTCTGAAAGCAGAAGTTCTGGAGGGCCTCCGGGTGAAATCGGGCGGTCGGTATATTGACGGAACGCTGGGGGGAGGAGGACATACCCGTGCAATTCTGGAGGCCTCGGCCCCCGATGGACGCGTGTTGGGGATTGACCAGGATCCTGATGCTCTGGAGCGGACCGGACGCCTGTTAGGGGAGTACGGGGACCGGTTCCAGGCTGTTCACGGAAACTTTTCGGACCTCTCTGTAATGGCTGCGGCCAAAGATTTTTCAGAGCCGGACGGAATCCTGTTGGATCTGGGGGTGAGCTCCGACCAGCTGGACACCCCGGAGCGGGGATTCAGTTTCCGTTTTGAAGGTCCGCTGGACATGCGGATGAATCCGGATGCCGGTCTTTCGGTGGCGGAATGGCTGCAGGGAGTCGATCTGAACGAGCTGACGGATGTTCTCCGTGAATTGGGCGAAGAGCGTCAGGCCCGGCGGATCGCACGGGCGGTGATTGCGGCCCGGGATGCGGGAAAGCTGACGGATACCTTGGCCCTGGCCGGCGTCATTGAGGACGCGGTGGGGGGACGCAAAGGCAGTCGGATTCATCCGGCCACCCGTACCTTTCAGGCCCTGCGCATGACCGTCAACCGGGAGCTGGAAGTGCTGGAGGAGGGACTGCGTCAGGCGCTCTCTCTGCTGCGTCCCGGAGGACGTCTGGCGGTGATCACCTTTCATTCCCTGGAGGACCGCACGGTTAAGCAGATTTTCCGCCGTCATGAAGGAAGGGAAGTGTCCCTCTATCAGGGCGGAAGCGAATGGGAAGGGGAGCTTCCCCGGGTGGAAAGAGTCTGGCGGAAACCCCAGGTGGCTTCCGAGGAGGAGCAGACCCGAAATCCCCGGGCACGTTCCGCGAAATTACGAGTTGTCCAAATCAAGGAGACCGCATGAAAAAGAAAAAGACATCCAGAAGTCCCGCGCGCAGAACTCCCGGAAAACGGAACAAAAAGTTGCAGGCGGAGGGTTTCCGCATGCCCGCAACGCTTTCGTTGCTCGGGGTGCTGCTGTTCGCGATCGCCCTCTTTTTTGTCCTGTTCTCCAGCCGGACCGAGGCCCTGGCCCGTCAAATCAAAATTGAGGAGCAGGCGCTGGAGGATCTGAAACGCAAAGTGGCGGGCGAGGAAGTGCGCTGGAACGGTCTGATCGGTCCGCGCAATCTGAGTCTGGCCCTGAAAAATCATGGACTGGAAATGAACTGGCCCCGCCCCAATCAGGTGGTGCATATCCGGGACATGGCCCTGTGGGAAAGCAACGCCGGGGAACTCAATGTGCTCAGCCGGGTCGACCGGGATGAAAGGGGATACCGGCTGCAATGAAAATCAGGGCGCTTTGGATCCGGGCCGGCCTGGTCGGCTTTTTATTCGTCGCGCTCTTCGCGGGTCTCACACTGCGGGTGGTGGATCTGCAACTGGGGGATCACAGCCGTCTGAAGGCCTCTTACCAAAGAAAAGTGGTCTTTCAAACCCAGCTGCTCGGCACCCGGGGACGGGTCTTGGACCGCAATGGACGGGTCCTGGCGCTGGATGAAGTCCGCAAACACGTGGCGGTGGATCCGAAGTTTATCAGCAGTCACAACAATCCGGATCAGGTGAAGGCCGCGCTTTCCCGTTTTCTGAACGTGGAGCCGGCTCTGATCGGAACCCGGCTGGCGGACACCGGCCGGCGCTTTGCCTATCTGGAAAAGTTTGTCGAGGATGTCCGGGCCTCGGAACTGGATGAATATCTGGTCGAGAATGAGATCAAAAAAGGAGTGGTGTTCGAAAAGGTCAATACCCGTACCTATCCCCATGAAAATCTCCTCTCCCATGTCATCGGATTTCAAAACCGGGAGGGAGTGGGGTCGGCCGGGATTGAACTGGAGATGGACCGTTTCCTGAAAGGCAAGAAAGGATTGCGGGTGGGGGAAAAAGACGGACACCGTCGGGAAATGGTGAGTCGTCGGCGGCTGCAGATCGATCCGGAGGCCGGGGCGGATGTAGTATTGACCGTGGATCAGTATCTGCAGTACGGGATCGAGGAGGCGCTGGAGAAAGCGATGTCGCTCTACAATGCCGAAGGGGCCTGGGCCGTGGTGATGGAGTCGCGGACCGGCGCAGTTCTGGCCATGGCCAGCAAACCCGACTACAATCCCAATTCTTTCTACGAGGCCAATGCGGAGTCCTTCCGCAATCAGGCGATTGGAGCCACCTATGAACCCGGTTCCATTATGAAACCGCTGGTGTTTGCCGCCGCTTTGAATGAGGGGCTGGTGATTCCGGATGAGGTGATTGACTGTGAGGGCGGCACCTGGTTTTACAACCGGCGTCCGATCCGGGATTATCATGCCTACGATGAACTGACCGCGGCGGATGTGCTGAAAAAATCCAGCAACATCGGATCGGCCAAAATCGGACTGCGCATGAATGAACAGCTTTTCTACACCTATTTGCAGCGCTTTGGATTCGGGAAAAAAACCGGAATTGAACTTCCCGGAGAGGAAACCGGGATTTCGCATGCGCCCCGGCAGTGGGATTCGCTGACCCAGAGCCGGATTTCTTTTGGTCATGCGATTACCGTGACCGCCATGCAAATGGTGGCGGCCATCAATGTGATCGCCAATGATGGATTTATGGTCCAGCCGTACATTGTCTCGGAGGTGCGGGACAATTCGGGCAGTCTGCTGTATCAGCGCAAACCCGATCCGCGGAGTCAGCGGGTGATCCGCTCCGAAGTGGCCCGGAAAATGTGCGGACTGATGGCCCGGATCACCGAGGAGGGCGGCACCGGACGCCGTTCCCGCTTCGGCGAGTACACGGTGGCGGGGAAAACCGGAACCGCGGAAAAAATTCTGCCCGGCGGCGGATATTCCAAGGATAAAAATATTGCCAGCTTTGTCGGATTTTTTCCGGCGGAAAATCCGGTGCTGACCATTCTGGTCAGTGTGGATGAACCCAAAGGGGAACGGCGGACCGGGGGCTCGGTGGGAGCGCCGGTTTTTGCGGACATTGCCGAATACGCCGCCGGATATCTGGCCATCCCCCCGGAGGGATTCTGACCGATGAGTCCCAAGCCGGTTTCTCTCCCTCCTGAAATCTGGACCCAGCTGCTCGGTGCCGATGCGCCTGCGGACTGGATCCGCACCCTCACCGGCGTTCAGCCGGACTCCCGGCGGGTTCGCACCGGCGATCTGTTTGTGGCGATTGAGGGATTTGAAGGAGACGGTCACCGCTTTATCACGGA
>JBMTJR010000108.1:0-7652 GCA_049438565.1 Kiritimatiellia bacterium | reverse complement strand
GATTTATAATTTCAATAACGAAACCGGCAGGGATCTATTGTGGACAACCTGAATCTTTTTACCTGCTGTCACGCTCCGTCCGGCTCTTTTCCGAGCCAACCACGCAGTTCAAATCAGATGAAATCTGGCAGACACGGCGTATTCTGAAGCCCGTGCCATCCGCATAGAGGTCCTTCAGCATACGGTGAATCCCTCACGCTCAGCCGCGTCTTTCAACCGGATGTCACCGGTGAGAAAGCGGTGTCCGGCAGGAGCCTCACGGCTTGCGACCAAAGCGGCGGCGAGTTGGAAAGCATCGGCCGCCCGCAGTGAATGGGTGTAGAGCAAACGGGTCGCGCGCTCCCTCAGTTGCAATCCGGGAGTCACCTCGTCCCAGGTCTCGGCCAAACTGCGCAGACGGGTCCGCGCTTCCCGAATACCGGCGGACGGGACAGATTCCTCCCGCAGTTTTCTCGCCAAGGCGGACTCGATTTCCAGCAGGGTTCCGTACCAGACCGTGACTGCGCCCAGGTCGCGGTATTGTTGGCATCGGAGAGGACTGGAAGCCTCTGAGACGATGAGGGGCGTAATGGCGGAACTGTCCCAGAAGTTCACCGTCCCTCCCGGTCCTGGTCGATCCAGGACGAGAGGTCGGAACCGGGCAGGGAAACCGGAGAACCCAAAACTTCGGGATCATGCGGACGGGAAGCGGGGCGCAGCAGCCCCTCCGATACCAGCCGCTCCCGGTCACCGTCTCCTGCGAGCGTCCCGTACGGTCTCAGCACCGCTACCGGAGTTTTACGGTCGAGAATGATGTATTCCTCTCCCTCCCGAACCTCTTTGAGGCAACTTGAAAGCTGTTTTTTTAAATAGGATATATTGGTTTTTTTCATATGACCATTATGGTCATATTTATCGCGTTGTCAAATTATACCGTGGGATTCGGGACAAAGGAACCGCCCCGGCAGCGTTTGAGGTAGTTGAGGGCATGCACCTGTCCGGTCATTTCCAGTTCGTCACGGTAGACGGGGTCGTGCCATCCCTCAATGTCGATGCTCCCTTTGAAGCCTCCGCGGCGGAGTTCGGTGATGATATCCGTCCAGTTGCTGTCGCCGAATCCGGGCGTGCGGTGCTCCACGAAGGGGGGAGCCAGCTGGGTGGGGAGCTTCGTGTTCGGGTCGGCATGCACCGAGGAGTGAATGCCGTATTTGCGGATCACATCCCAGTGAATGGTGGCGTCTTTGCCGTGCACGTGAAAAATCCGCGGCAGCCAGGCTTTGAGCTGGGGCAGGGGTTCAATCAGACTCACCATCTGATGGCAGGGCTCCCACTCCAGACCGATATTGGGGAGCGGAACCGCATCAAACATGATCTCCCAGGCGGTGGGATTGTGCGCGATGTTCCAGTCCCCGTCCTGCCAGGTTCCTCCCATGTCACAGTTCTCAAAGGCAATCCGGAGATTTTTCTCTCCGGCTTTTTCGGTCAGCGGCAGAAAAACCTCCCGGAAACGGTCCCGGCTCTCATGAATGGGTTTTCCCCGCAGACGTCCGGTGAATCCGCAGATGACATCGCATCCGAACAGCGGGGCCGCTTCGATCAGTTTTTCCCAACCTTCCCGGGTCTCCTGATCCTTCTCCCCATCCTCCAAAGGATTTCCAAAAATGCCGACGCTGGAAATCACCGCCCCGGATTCAGCCAGCACGGGTTTCAGCTCCTCCGCCAGCCGTTCGAGATCACAGTCGCCGAGAGTCTGCCAGAAGGTAAGGGAGTAGGACTCAAATCCGTGATGCTGGATTTGGCGGATGTATTCGGGCGATTTCTGACCGGCGCCCACAAGGGTTCCGATGCGGATGGTTTCCTGGGAAAGATTCATAAGTCTCCTTGGGTTATTTCAGATTGCGGATGTCAATGGTTTTGGACTGGGCGTCGGAGCGGAAAGCCGCATCCAGTACCCGCTGCACCTCCCAGCCGCGGCGGAAATCGGACGCGTCGTTTTTGCCCGTGCGGATGGCGCGGAGAAAACGGGCCTGCATATTCGGGGTCGGACGCACTTTCACGGTTTTGAACTGTCCTTTTTTCACATCCGCACCCAGACAAACCTCCAGTTCCTCATCGGATTTGTCCAGATCAATCCGCAGCGCCCCTTTTTCGCCGTAGAGGTTCAGTTTCAGCGAATTAATCTGTCCGGTGGCCCAGCGGGAGGCGTTGATGGTGCCGACGCAGCCGTCGGCCAGCTCAATCCGCAGAAACGCACTGTCATTTGCATCGAGGGTATACTCGCCAATCCGGTTTCCCGGCGCTTTGTCATAGGTCTGCAGGCGGCAGTTGACCGACTTCACGGGTTCGTTGGCCACAAAAGTTGCCAGATCCACAATGTGCACCCCGATATCTCCGAGGGCGCCTTTGGAACCGTGCGCACTGGAAAGCCGCCAAAGCCAGGCCGGCGTGCTCCGCCATTCCCCCCACACCGGAGAGGTCAGCCAGGTCTGAAGATAATTCGCCTCCAGATGCCGGAGCGCCCCCAGTTTTCCCGAAGCCACCAGCTTCTGTGCATGATGCAATACCGGCGCATTGCGGTAGGAAAAGTGAATCATGTGCGCGACTCCCGCTTTTTCCGCCGCCGTGACCAGGCGTTTCCCTTCCCCTGCCGTAGGCGCGATCGGTTTTTCACACAGCACATGTTTTCCGGCTTTCACCAGAGGCAGCGAACAGGGCACATGGGCGGAATCGTTGGTGACCACCGCCGCCGCATCGAATTCTCCCCAATCCAGCAGTTCTTTCACCGAGGAGAAGGCGTGTGAAATATCAAAGCGCTCGCAGAAACGCTGAAGATTGCTCTCCACAATATCCACCCCGGCCACCACTTGGCATCCGGGCAAATCTGAAAACCGTTGGGCGTGTGCATACGCCATGCCACCGGTGCCGACAATTGCGATTCGAATCATTCAGTTCTCCTAAAGGGGTTCGGAGGATCATAGCGCTTGGATACCGCAAATATAATAGTAAAATGCTACTATTTTAGGATATTTATCGTATATTTCTACACTATGTCCTATGTCATAGAACTGACCCGTTCCCGATTACAGTTTTGGAGTCAACGGCTGGAAGCCGGAAAACTCCACATCGCGCCCCCTAATCCGGGCGCACTCCCGCCTGCATTTAAAGGCGGGGTTTCGCATTCGAATCCGGAGGTGTTTTTCCAGATGGGAGGAGAAAACCACTTCCGTTTTGCAGACCGGCGGATGACGCTGTCCCCGGGGGAATGTCTTTGGGTCCCCGCGGGGATTCCCCATGCGGAATGGGCCCGGGACGCGGGCGGAAAATTTTCCATGCTGGTGATCGGGTTTTATGCCCGGCAGCTGACCTTTTTCCACGCCAAACGCGGCAGCGGACGCGAGCCGGTGGTTGACCATGTTTACACGGTCCCCCTCCCTCATCCGGCGGAATTCCGGGAACTGATCACTGTGACCGAGCGGTATCTGAAACTGGCCCCGGAAAAGCTGGGAGCCGACCTTTTGTGCCAGGTATTAAAATATCTCCGTGACTATCTTGAAGACCCCCCTTCTGAAGAGCCGGGCGGAAACCGGACCACTCCCGCCTCCAAGGCGGCGCAGCTGCTGCAGGCACGCTTCATGCAGGGGGACTGCAATGTGGCCTCCATCGCAAAAGAACTGGGCATCACCCCGAATTATCTTTCCGCCCAGTATCGGAGAGAAACCGGAGAACGCCTGTCCGAGGTCCTCATCCGCGAACGCCTGCAGCTGGCCTGCGGCCTGCTGGAGAAAACCGGACTGCCGGTGGCGGATGTGGCCTCCCGCTGCGGCTTCCGGGACGCCTCTCACTTCAGCGCCAGATTCCGCCGGCGCTATGGTCTCACGCCCCTGGCGTACCGCCGGAGATAACCGCCGGAGAATCACCCGGCCAGGGACTCTCCAGCAGATCGCAGAGCCCCTCCAGATTGCCGCTCAAGCCCTTGCGGACAAAAGCGCCGGAGCAGGCACAGGCGGTCATCAGTTTCTCCGTCTCATCCAGCTGCAGCACTCTTCCCAGCACCCACCCCGCATTGAACCGGTCTCCGGCCCCGGTGGATTTAACCGGATGTTCGCAATAGGGTCCGAGCAGCCGGGCCATTCCTTCGTCACCCGCGGAAACCGCATAGGGAATCGCATGCAGAATCACCCTCGAAATCTTCAGCGCTTTGCAAAGCGCGGCCGCCTGATCCAATGCGGCTTCCGGATCTTTCGCCTGGGTAATGGGCAGCCCCAGATAGCGGGAGAGAATGTTGGCCTCATTCTGATTGAGTCCCAGATTCACTTCTCCCAGCGATTGAAAACGGGTAAGCGCAGGAAGCATGTCCCGGATATCCGCCTCAGAACGGCTGGAGGGATCCACCAAATCAAAGAAGAACACCGGGTTCTCCAGTTTGGCGAAAACCTGCTCCCGGAGAAGATCCCAACAGGCGGTCATGTGCGGATACAGCGTCCAGTCCGTCAGGGCAATCACTTTGGCCGCCGCACAGTCCGCCTCAAACGGCGTTGATTCCAGATATCCGCGCAGGGCATCGGGATGGAAGGACTGCAGCTGTTCCACCGCACTGAACATCAGCTTGCCGTCATCAAATTCAAAAGCCAAAGTACGGCCGGGTTCATCGCCCCAGCTGTACAGGCTGGCCTGTTCCGCATACTCCGCAAATGCGGCATGCAATGGATTTCCCACCGTGGCATAGGTGCAGACCGGCACTCCCAGCCGGCTCAGTCCATCACCCATATTCACCGCACAGCCGCCGGGATGAGTTTCGCGGATGACGATTTCCCGAAGACTGCTGTGGCCGGCGGCGGCGCTGACCGCTTTTCCGAATGCGGAAATGGTATCCATTTTGGTGTAGGACCGGAGATCCTCCCGGGTGTTCACCACCGTAATCATTTCGTCCACAAATCCATCAAACCCCGTAAGAACCGGCAAAGCGGACAACTCCGCTCTCCTCGAGGACAGGGTAAGCGCCAGCTGTTTTCTTTTGGACAAACTCATTGATATTTCATCGCATTTTCGGTCACCAGCTGATCCTGTTCCAAAGACCGAATCGGCTGAATTCCCTCTTTTTTCATGGCGTCATGATAGTATGCCACCGCATCCGCCGGGGTAATCTCGCGGTCCACCACCCGGCGCAGGAGTTCAATAAACAGCAGCGGATGCTCGGAAAGATTGATTTTCCGTCCGAACAGCGCCACCTTGGCGCCGTATTGGCTCGCATCATGAATCAACTGAAACGCATCCCGGGTGGTTCCCGCACTCCCCCCCAGGATCCCCACCACCAGCCGTGAATCATACGCCACCAGCTCCTCCAGCGGACCGGGTCCGTTGTAGGGGATCTTCAGAAAGACGGGCCGGCCTGAACGGGTGACCCCCGCCAGACAGCGGATGATGGAATCGTTCAGAAAACTGCCCACCTGCTCCGGAGGCATCCCCGGATCCACATTGGGGTTGAACACCTCTAAAAAGTAACGGAACTTTTTCCGCTCCGCCTCAATCCGGAAATCGTGAAAAGCCTCCAGCGAGGCATGGTCATGATCCAGATCGTTGGTGAAGGTCACCGAGTAAAGTCCGAGATCCGCCCCGATAAAAGGACGGTTGGGATTGGATTCCAGTTTGCCGTATTTGATGTGATCGATGCTGGCACTCCGGAAATGGCGGGAGGGTTGGGACAAATACTGACCGCCCCGCACCGCCCACACATCCGTGGTGTCGTTTGCCCGGGCCGCCGGCGTGATCGGTGAATTTTTAAACAGCCCCTCCTCCATGCCGAGGCGTTCCAGGTTGGAGGCGGAGAGCAGCACAATATCGACAATTTTCTGGGCGATGACTTCCCGGATCTGCGCCTGATACTCCCGCAGCGTTTTGTAACAGCCCTGCCGGGCGTCAAACCCATGCGGACAGTGCGCACTGCGCTGCGGACCCGGGGCCTGAATCCCGAATGCCATATCGGCGTCTTTGGCGTCGGCAATGATGAAGTCCGCTAAGTCCTGCGAACCCGCCAGCAGACGTTTTAATTTTCGGTCGAGTGATTTGATGGGTGTGATCATAAAGTGCCGCCTCAGGTTTTGCTATCTGAAACCAGAGAATAAACCACCGGTTCATCCTCTTCAATCGCACTGAAGCGTCCGATCTCAGGGTCCAGAAAAATATTGTCGTGCAGATCGTCATTCGCGGTGGAAACCTCCCCGATCACCGCAGGCCCCTGCTCCGGCCAGAACCGGTGATAAATTCCCGGAACCAGCGTCACCCGCTCCCCGGACATCAGCGTAAGAATCTCACCCGAAACCCAGTTGCGGAACACCCCGTTCACCTTCAGCTCAAAAGACGCATTCTCCGTTTCCTCCCCCGGAACTCCCGACCAAAGCTGCAGACACAGTTTTCCCCGGCGGCAAATAATATCCTCTTTCTTTTTGCGGTGGGTATGCGCCGGTGTCTCCTGTTTCTCCCGCGCATACATCAGCTTCTCGCAATACTCCGGCTCCTCCGCCAGATTGATCAGCACCAAACCCTTGCGCTCAAAATCTCCCAGACCGAAATCCGTGACATCCCAGCGGGGATCAGGCGGAAGCGTCCACCCGTTATCCGCAAAAGCATTTACCGCCTCCCGGCAGGCCTCATTCACTGTCGACCGTTTCATACAGACTCCTTCTCCGTTTTTTCACAACTTCGTACCTTGCCCCGGAGTTCCGGAGAAAGTTCCAAACCCTCAGCTGAATCGGTGAACCACAGATCCACCTTTTCCCAAGGGATAAAACATACCGGCGCAGAACTGTGTATTTTTTCCGCCACCGCCGCCAGCAGAATCCGTTTCCCGCTCGCGGCCGCAGCCTGCTTGACTGCCGCTTCCGACAATTCCGTGGTGAACGCCCCCCGGTCCGGGCTCAGTCCCGAAGCCCCCAGCACCACCACATCAAACTGCAACTGACGGATCAAAGCCAGCGCCGGGGCTCCCACCAGGGCTCCCGTCAAATTCCGCAGGGTGCCTCCAACCCCGGTGATCTTCTGCGGATAGTCTCCCGCGCTGTAGAGCAGCGGAACGGAATTGGTGTAGAGCGGACAGTCTCCACGCGCCAACAGCGACATTCCCACCTCCAGACAGGTGCTTCCGGCATCCAGATACACATGCGAACCGGCGGGAATCTCGGCGGCAAGCATCCTGCCGATTTTTTTCTTCACCTCCGGCACCCGGGCCTGCTTCGCGGAGAAACTCGGCTCACCCGTAATCACCTGCGGATCCAGCACCGCCCCATGCGTGCGGAGAATCTTTCCGGTTTTTTCCAGCGCCGATAAATCCCGGCGAACCGTGGCCGGGGAAAAATGCAGATCGCGGATCAAAGCCTTGACCGGAACCGACTGCTCCCGACGGACCCGGGCCAGGATTTTTTGTTGACGTTGAATCGCCTGCATGATCATTTATGATCATATTTGATTAAACGAATCAAACCAAAGCCGATTTTTTTTACGATTATCCGAAATGGAACAACGTAAATCCTTACTGATAAACACTCAAGGCACCGCAATCAGTGCGGAGTCAAAGCCCGCAGTGGCGGTGATACGGAACCCCTCCCCCTCCCGGTCAATAAACAGAGCCTCCAGACCCTCCTGCGCCTCCACCCAGCGCAGTCCCTCCTCCGTTCCCA
>JBMTJR010000107.1:0-7669 GCA_049438565.1 Kiritimatiellia bacterium | reverse complement strand
ACGGGATTCTGGACAATCTGGCGGTGAAACTGGATGTGCCCTACGAAACCATTGATTTCCCCGGTGGAAGATCTGAATCAGGACTGGGCGATCTGGAAGTGGAGTTCCAGCTCCGCACCTACGAGGATATTTTCGGATACCCCTACTTTATCCCCCATGTGTCTTTCACGGTTCCCACCGGTGATGAGGATAAAGGTCTGGGTGCCGACGGCACGGTGGTGACGCTGGGGATGGCCTTCGGCTCCACCATCAATGACTGGATTCACTGGGTACTGGATGTGAGCTACATCACCCATCCTGACACCGATGACTATCTGAAGGTCGGACACTCTTATGTCTGGAGTATCTCGGACGAATTTGCCCTGGTCACAGAACTTCTCTATCAGGAAGCGGTGATCGAAGGGGTCGACAGTGAACTTCTGATCACCGGCGGTTTTACCTATGACTGGACCGAAAGCATTCAGATGGACCTGAGTGTCGGCGGCGGTCTGACGGGTCCGACCGATATCTACGGTCAAGCAAAACTCAGCTACTCCTTCTGAACGAAGGTACGCTCACAAAAAAAACCTCCGGGATGCCGGAGGTTTTTTTTGTGCCGTCCCGTCGATACGCAAAAGGCTCATTCAAAAATCACGGTTTTGTTTCCGGTCACCACCACCCGGTCTTCCAGCACCAGCCGCAGCGCCCGGGCCAGAACTCTTTTCTCCACATCACGGCCGTTGCGGGCCATCTCTTTGGGGCTGTGATGATGATTGACCGGGGTGACATCCTGGGCGATGATCGGACCCTCATCCAGATCCTCGCTGGCAAAGTGGGCCGTGGCTCCGATAATCTTCACCCCGCGCTCCCAGGCCTGACGGTAGGGATTCGCCCCGATAAACGCGGGAAGGAAGCTGTGGTGAATGTTCACAATCCGGTTGGGATATTTCCGGACAAAATCCGACGAAAGAATCCGCATGTATTTGGCCATCACCACCACATCCGGATTCACGGCGCGGATCAGCGCATGGATTTTCTCCTCATGCGCCTCGCGGGTCAGTCCTTCATGGCTGCAGAAATGAAAAGGCACACTGAAGGATTCCGTGAGCTGGCGCAGATTTTCATGATTGGCGATCACCCCGCATACTTCCATCGGCAAATCCCCGAACGAGGCCCGGATCAGCAAGTCCCCCAGACAGTGCGGCTCTTTGGTGGCCATCAGCAACACTTTTTTGTTCGCCGGATCCTGCAGTTTAATCGAAGCCGATGCCGGGAGCTCGGTCTTCAGCACCCGCAGGAGCAGATCTCCGTCCGCAATCCCCTCCACGGCGGTGCGCATGAAGAACTGACGGGTTTCCGGGTCCACATACTCCCCGTTTTCGACAATGTTCCCCCCATGACGGTGCAACACGCCGGTGACGCGGGCGATCAGCCCCCGCTCATCCGGACAATCCATAGATAAAATCAATTGTGAACTCATACCTTCCCCTTGGCGCAGGAATCGGCATCGGTCAAATTCAATCGGAAAGATGCGAAAGGTCCAACCGCACGCGGGGCGTCCCGCCCCGGTCTTCCGCCGCAGGGATGCGGCGCGTCCCTGCCCCGGAAATCTGCTTCTGCGACCCGGAACCTGATTTTCATTGCCAACAAACGGAAATCGCTTAAAGGGCTGTTCATGGAAGCAGACCGCGAACTCGACCCTGCCCGCTGGTTGTCGGAACATGGAGATATCCTCTATCGTTTTGCCCTGGGCCGGGTGCGGGACCCTCAGACGGCTGAGGATCTGGTGCAGGACACTTTTCTGGCGGCGATGAAAGGCGCGACCTCGTTTTCCGGACGCTCCAAGGAACGGACCTGGCTGGTGGGGATTTTAAAGCACAAAATTATCGACCACTTCCGCAAGCACAAACGCATGTTTCTGAGCGAGGATCTGGAGATCCCCGAACATGACCCTCAGGATTTTCTGGACCGCAAAGGAAACTGGACCGTGGGACAGTCCGCCTGGATCACCCAGCCGGAAAAAGCTTTTGAACTGAAAGAATTCTGGAAGCATCTGAACGGGTGCCTGGAACATCTCACCGAACAGCAGCGGAAAGTCTATGTGCTGCGTGAACTGGAGGAACATTCGGCGGAGGAAATCTGCGACGCCCTGGAAATGAGTCCCTCCAACCTCTGGGTCACCCTCCACCGTGCCCGTCTGCAACTGAAGGATTGCCTCACCCAAAAAGGACTGGGAACCAGGACAAGGGAATGATTCAGCGAATTACCCCCGCCGGCGCCGAGCACGCCGCTTTCTGGAATGAACTGGCCGAGGACTATCAGAATGAAACCCGGATTTCCACTGCGGATTTTCATTACGGACCTCTCCTGCCCGGAGAACAGGAGCTTCAGTTGCTCCCCCCCTCTCTGATAGGTCTGCGTTGTCTGGAACTGGGGGCAGGGGCCGGCCAGAACAGCATCTATCTCGCCCGCCAGGGCGCAGTGTGCACGGCTCTGGATATCAGTGAAAAGCAACTCGCTTACGGCCGGAAGCTGGCCGATGCCGAGGAAGTCGCGGTCACCTTTGTGCTCGCCGACCTGGATCACCTGCCGGATTTTGAGGAAAGGTTTGATCTGATTCACTCTGCCTACGGGATACCCTTTTCCACCCATCCGGAAGCACTGATCCGGGCCTGTGCGGATCTGCTCGCCCCCGGAGGCCGCATGCTGTTCAGTATGGGACATCCGGTCTATGCCGGGGAGTGGCTTGATCTGGATGACGATCAGGGAATTTTCCTGCAAAGTTACTTCCACCCTCAGCCCGATGTGCGGGAGGGCGAATGTTCCGCTGTGCAGGCCATGGCATATCCCATCTGCGAATGCATCCAGTGGCTGCGCCGCGCCGGACTGGAGCTGCTGGACCTCAGGGAACCGCCCGCTCTGCCCGTGGACCGCATGTCTCCGGAGGAAATCGCGGACAAAGTTCCCTATTACAGCGAAGCCTGGGCCGAGCAGGTCTCCGAACTGAGCAAATTCCCGGTGGTGGCCATTTTTTCCGCCCGGAAACCGGAGCAGAAGCCATGACCCGTCCGCTGGGATTTGACGTCGATTTCCGGGAGTCCCCCCTTCTGGTGATTTGGGAAATCACCCGGGCCTGCGCCCTCGCCTGTCAGCATTGCCGCGCGAGTGCGATTGACCATCGGGACCCCGGAGAACTGACCCTGCAGGAGGGCAGAAACCTCCTCGATGACATTCGGAACATGGGCACCCCGATCGTGGTGTTCACCGGCGGAGATCCCCTGCAGCGGGAGGACCTGGAGGAACTCATCCGCTATGGAAAATCCATCGGTCTGCGGGTGGGAACCATTCCCGCCGGTACCCCCCGGCTGACTTTCGGCCGGATGGCATCTCTCAAAGCCAGCGGGGTCGATCAGGTCGCCTTCAGCATCGATGCCCCCACGGCCAAGGATCACGATGCCTTCCGGCAGGTGCCGGGATCTTATGACCTGACCCTGCAGGGAGCCCGCTGGGCCCGTGAACTTGATATTCCGCTCCAAATCAACACGGTGTTCCACAAGGGCAACCAGCATCAGATCGATGAACTCGCGGAGAGCGTTACCGCCCTGGGAATCGTGTTCTGGGAAGTGTTTTTTCTGGTGCCCACCGGGCGGGGCAGTCAGCTGCAGGGCTGCTCGGCGGAGGAGATGGAATCGATTTTCCACAAACTGTACCTGCTCTCCAAAAAAGTTCCCTTCGTAATCAAAGTCACGGAGGCCCAGCATTACCGCCGGCATGTCATGCAGCAGGAAAGAGCGGCCGGAGCCCCGGCGCGGAGCGGGGGCGGACCGGTCAGGGAAATTCCGGCCGGCGCCCCGCACCCCCATGCGATCGGACGCTCCTCGAAGGTGGTCAACGCCGGAAACGGATTCTGCTTTATCGATCATGTGGGCAACATCTGTCCGAGCGGGTTTCTTCCGGAAATCCGGGGAAATGTGAAAACAGACCGTCTGGAGGAGATCTACCGCCGGGATGAATTTTTTGTCAACCTCCGCGATCCCCGTTTGCTCAAAGGCAAATGCGGACGCTGCGAATTCCGGGGCAGCTGCGGCGGCTCCCGCTCCCGGGCCTGGGCGGTTCACGGGGACGCCTGGACCGAGGAACCTTTCTGTGTGCTGGAGCGCTGAGCCCTTCTTCCGGGCGCGCTACCGAATCCACAGTGCGGAATAGGGAGCCAGCAAGGCCTGGCGGCCGTTCAAAAAACAATTCTCATCTCCAAACAGAATCCCGGAGGCATCCACTTTCACGCTTACGTCTTTCCCGCTGAAATTATGCAAGGCCGTCACCCCGCCCCTTTTCACCGCAAACAGGGAGTCATGCAAGGAAAGAATCTCCTGAGGAACCTCAGGATGAAATTCAGGAATGGCGGCCCGGATTTTCAGTCGGTTGACCAGTTCGGACAGCACCCGAGCCGCAGCTGATTCCGGATCATCCAGCCGTTCACTGAGCTCCGGCTCCTCCCATTGTTTCCGGTTGATGCTGCGATTCTGACCCGTCCTCGCCAATCCCTCCAAATCATTTTCAGTGGCCGTAAAACTGTGCAGGTAAAATGCAGGAACCCCCTGCAGGCTCATCGGCACGGTCTGCGACAATAAAAACCGTTTCACCTGGGTATCCGCGAATTCTCCGACTTTGGACATCGCACTGAAATAGCTGATGTTCAGTTCGTAGGGCGTGGTGGACCCATCCGGATGCCGCCGCTCGTTCACTTTGCCTCCCAGCGAACGGATTTCCGCGGCCAGCGCCTGCACTTCCTCCAACGGCACCAAGCCCTCCAGAGGACGGACCCCCACCCCGTCGTGAGAGGCTGTGAAATTGAAAAACGTGCAACCCGCCGGAGGCGGTTCCAGTTCCGCAGCCCACTGGCTCAGTCTCCGCGCGTCCCCACTGCGAAGTCCATGCAGCAGCAGGGGCGGCAACGGAAACTGATACACCATCCGCGCCTCATCCCCGTCCCCGAAATAGGAGATATTTTCCTCATGGGGGACGTTGGTTTCGGTGAGCAGAATCACCCCCGGGGCCACCCACTCCAGCAATTCCCGCATCAGCTTCACCACTTCGTGGGTCTGCCACAGATGGATGCAGGGAGTTCCGCTTTCTTTCCAGAGGTACGCAATGGCGTCCAGACGGATCATCCGCGCTCCCCGGCGCACATACAGAAGCAGCAGATCCAAATACGCCAGCAGCACTTCCGGATTGCGGAAATCCACATCCACCTGGTCGGCGGAAAAGGTGGTCCAGACGTGCCGGACCCCGGCTTTGGTTTCAAACGCGGTGAGCAAGGGATGCGTCCGGGGACGAACCACCGCGCGGAGATCCGTCTCCGGAGACTCCGTGACAAAAAAATCCCGGCCCGGAGACTCGTCCGCCAAAAACTGATGAAACCAATCGTGATCGGCAGAACAGTGATTCAGCACCAAATCAAACATCAAGTCATGCGAGCGGTTCAGGTTTTGAAGATCCTCCCAGCTCCCCAGATCCGGCCGAACCTGCTCATAATCTGAAATGGAAAACCCATCATCGGATGTGAAAGGAAAAAAGGGCAGAATATGGACTAGACTGACTGCATCCCCCAGACGCTCCCGCACAAAACGGGTAAGGGTGCGGAGAGGAAATTCCCCCTCCCGTTTCAGAGAATCTCCATAGGTAATCAGTACCGCATCCGATTCGGACCACAAGCGGTGCGGACGGCTGGAAAATTGCGCTTTAGCGGCCTCCAAACGGGGAAACAGTCGGGAGCAAATGAGCTTTGCCTGTTCGGGAGAATATAATTTCTCAATCCGGCGCTGGAGATTAGAGGATTCCATTGTGACAGGATAGTTGTCTTTACATGAATGACAAGTATCCGATCTATCATTACTCCGAAATTGTCGCAAAAAACAAAATTGTACAAAACATCCAAAACTTTAAAACGCCGCCGGAACAGAGAAGGACATTTTTTCTTTGGTTCCGGGGTGATAAAAAATAATTTTCTCTGCATGCAGGAACAGGCGTTTCTGTCCGTCCCCCGGACTGTAAATCGGATCGCCCAGAATGGGGCATCCCAGTGACAGCATGTGCACCCGCAACTGATGACTGCGACCGGTCTCCGGAAAGAGCCGGACTCTGCTGATCCCGGCTTCCTGCGCCTCCACCCGGTACCGGGTGCGGGCTGTTTTGCCCCGCTCGGGACAAATGATATAAACCGGCGGGTCATTCCGGGTCCAGTCCTTTCGGATTGGGGCATCCACCACCCCCTCTTTTCCGGGCAAGGTTCCATGCACCAGGGCCACATACTCCTTTTCAATTCTGCGTTTTTCAAACTGGCGGCCCAGATTTCCCTGCATCAGTTTACTGCCCGCAAACAGCATGATTCCCGAGGTGTCCCGGTCCAGCCGGTGCACCAGCAGAATTTCCCGGTCCGGAAAGCGGGTTTTCAGCCGGTTCCAGACACAATCCTGAAGATGCTCTTTTCTTCCCGGCACCGAGAGCAGACCTGCAGGTTTGTCCACGACCAGAACCTCTCCGTCGTCGAACAGAATTCCAGGTTCACCGGGCATTACAGTCCCCGGGGAGGATCGGCAGAGAGCAGGGTTTCAAATTCCGACACCAATTGCGCTTCGCGTCCCCCGCGATAGGTTCCTTCAAAAAACAGCGCCACATCCTCCTCCACAAACTTTTTCCAGCAGCGGGACTCCTCTCCGGCCAACACGGGATAAAAAGAAATTCCACAGCGGCGGGCCGCCTGAAGATCTCCCGGCGCATCGCCGATCAGCAGAACCCGCTCCGGCTCCACACCACTCTGCTCCATCGCCAGCGCCAGCTGATGCGGTTTCCCCCCCACATCCAGACCCGCAATCGCATCCACACATTCCAGCAGTCCCGCCCCGCCCCATTCCGACTGCAACGCATGGTGGGGACTCAGAGAGACCACCACCAGATCGGCATGTTCGCGGAGTTTTTTCAGCGCCTCTTTCACGCCCTCAAAACAGGGAACCGCCCCCATATGCTCCGCGACATCCCGGTTCACCGCCAGACTCCAGTCCAGCACGGTTTGCAGACGCGGATCTTTTTCCGCTGCCTCCCGCAGGGTTTCATGATGCAGATTCGGTTCGGAACGCACCCATTCCCCCAGCGGTTCCAGCCAGGGCAGCTCCTTTCTGCTCCGGACAAAGGCCTGTGTCCCGGTCAGCAATTCAAAAGTCCGGTGCAGGGCCAGAAAACGGTTGCTGCCCCGCAACGGGGAATGCAGGTTCACATAATCCGCCATCAGGCAGAGTTCCTCTTTCAGATCCTCCAACCCCCAATGACGGATGGTCATAGGATGAAAATGCCCGTGCTGTTTTACCTCCATGGTGTCAAACACACAGCCGTCCGAATCGACCGCAATCAGAAAGTCATTTCGGGAGTTGTAACAGAGATTCATATCGACGTCCCGATATTATTATCCAAATCGGAATCCAAATCGATTTCGATTTTTAAACCCCGCTGAAAGCCTGGAATCCGCCGTCCACCGGCACCACGATCCCGGTGATGAATTTTGCGCCATCGGAAGCCAGCCAAATCAGGGTGCTCAAAAGATCTTCGGGCTCTCCGTAGCGGGCCTGGGGAGTATGATCAATAATGGTCTGTCCACGCGGAGTCAGGCTTCCATCCTCATTGGTGAGTAGAAAGC
>JBMTJR010000106.1:0-7809 GCA_049438565.1 Kiritimatiellia bacterium | reverse complement strand
TCCGGACCGGGGACATCGGACGCATCAATGAATTTGATGCGGTGTTTATCCGTCAGACCACAGCGGTGGATCAACCGATTTTCCGGCTGGCGCGGATGGCTTTTGCCGAGGGATTGGTGGTGGTGGATGATCCCTGGTCGATTCTCAAGAGCGCAAATAAAATTTTTCTGGCCGAATCCCTGGAGCGGGCTGGACTTCCGGCTCCCGGGACCTGGGTGCTCACCCGCCGGGATCTGAAAGAGGGAGGCCTGTCCCACCTGAGTTTCCCCTGTGTGCTCAAAGAGCCCGACGGGGCTTTCAGTCTGGGCGTGCACAAATGCATGACCGAGGAGGAGACCCGCCTGCGGCTAAAAGAAATGCTCAAACAGTCGGACCTGATTCTGGCGCAGGAATTTCTGCCCAGTGACTACGATTGGCGGATCGGGGTTCTGGGAAATGAACCCATCTTCGCCTGCAAATATTATATGGCAAAAGGGCACTGGCAAATCTACAACTGGGCCTCGAAAACCGGGAAAGGAAAAGTGGGTACTTCTGAAACCGTACCGCTTTATCAGGTGCCTCCCAAAGTACTGGACACCGCGCTGAAGGCCTCGAAACTGATGGGCGACGGATTGTACGGGGTGGATCTGAAACAAATTGGAGACCGGGTGGTGGTCATCGAAGTGAATGACAATCCCAATATCGATCACGGGGTCGAGGACGCGGTGGACGGAGCTTTGCTCTACACCAAACTGGCCAAATTTTTCCGCATGCGGATCGAGGGTGCCCGGGTCTGATTTCCCCGGTTTTGAATCGACCCCGGCCGATCGGGGTGTAGGGATTTATGGATAAATTTATGAGTGAACTTCAGGTACTTCTATCTTCTCCTCCCGCCCTTGTGGATTGTTTCCAGAAGTTGGCGGCTGACCGTCAGCCGGATGTGTTTGTCAGCCATGACCCTCCGAATGCGAAACTGGGGTCCGGCGGTGGGAGTGCCCATCTTCTCCACGAAGCCTACCGGTCCTCCGGAACAAAGGGATCTATGGAGGAATGGCTGGGGGAGGGTTCCCGGATCATGCTGCACGCCGGGGGGCAAAGTCGGCGTCTGCCTGCCTATGCGGCCTGTGGAAAAGCGCTGATTCCGGTGCCGGTGTTCCGCTGGAGCACCGGACAGCGCCTGGATCAGACGCTGATGGATTTGCAGCTGCCGCTGTTGTCTAAGATGCTGCGGCAGGCCCCGGATTCCCTACGTACGATCGTGGCCAGCGGAGATGTGCTGGTCTGGCAGGATGGCCGTCTTCCCGCGATTCCCGAGGCGGATGTGGTTTGTGTGGGTCTGTGGAGCAGTCCGGATGCGGCCACCAAACATGGGGTGTTTTTCACCCCGAAGTCCCGTCCCGAGCAGTTGGAGTATATGTTGCAGAAACCGGGTCCGGATGAAATTCAGTCCCGCGCCTCCCGGCATTTGTTTTTGCTGGATGTGGGGATCTGGCTCTTCAGCGACCGTGCGGTGGAGGTTCTGCTCCGCAAATGCGGCTGGGATTCCCGGACGCAGTCCTTTCGGAACGGTCTCCCGGAGGAATTTGATCTTTACCAGAGTTTCGGCACCGCGCTGGGGAGAGTTCCCACCTCTCCCGATCCGGAAATATCCGCCCTGAGTTGTGCGGTCCTGCCCCTGAGTGAGGCGGAGTTTTATCATTTTGGCACCAGCCGGGATATGATTCACTCCGCGCTCGCGCTGCAGAACCGCATTCATGATCAACGCAGGATTCACAGTCCGCTGATCAAACCGCATCCCGCGATTTTTGTTCAGAACGCGCATACGCCCTGTCCCATGGACCAGCGGAATCAGAACATTTGGATCGAAAACTCCTGTCTGGGTCCCCGGTGGGTATTGAACCGGAATCATGTTTTCACGGGGGTGCCGGACAATGACTGGGAACTGACGGTTCCGGAGGGAATTTGCATCGATGTGGTGCCGCTCGGCACAGCGGAAGCCGCGGTACGGGTTTACGGGTTTGATGATCCTTTCAAGGGGGCGCTGACAGATCCGGAAACGCTGTGGATGGGCGCTCCGGCCTGCAAGTGGTTCGAGGACCGGGGGCTGCCGCTTCCGGAGGGGATCGATGCGCAGCAGGCGGCGCTTTTCCCGGTCTGCCGTGAAGACGATCTGGACAATGCTTTCATGAACTGGCTGATTCACGGAGGCAGCGACCCCTTCATGCGCGAACGTTTTGCCGGTCTGGAGAAAATTTCCGCCGAGGAAATTGCCAACCGGGCGGATTTGCTCCGCATGCAGCAGTTGCGCAGTCAGCGATTTGTTTCCGCATCCCTGCCCGCTCTGGCCCGGCATTCGCACCGCAGCGTATTTTATCAGGTGGATCTGGAAACGGTGGCCGAAGTTTACCGGGTCCATCCTGAAACCCCTTTTCCTGCGGAACCCCAGCCGGATCAGGATCTGTTCTCGTATATTCATCATCAGATGTTCCGCTCTCTGCTGGACCGGAAGGAAGGATCCGGATTGGCCTTTGAAGCCCTGCGCAGAGCGATTATCGATCCTTACCGGGGAAAAATGCCCACCGCCCATCATACGCTGCTCTCCGACCAGGTGATCTGGGCCCGGTCTCCGGTGCGTCTGGATCTTTCCGGCGGATGGACAGATACCCCTCCGTACTGTTTTCTGCATGGGGGACATGTGGTGAATCTGGCGGTCGAACTGAATGGTCAGCCCCCCATTCAGGTTTTTGCCCGGGTGGGGACCGAACCCGGAATAACCCTCCGTTCCATTGATTTGGGGATCTCCCAGCATTTGATCTCCTATGAGGAAATCGGGAGTTATGCGGATTTGGGCTCCGGTTTCTCCATTCCCAAAGCGGCGCTGGCATTGGCCGGATTTCATCCGGATTTTCAACAGGTTCCTTACAGTTCTCTGTCGGAGCAACTGGAGGAATTCGGCGGCGGGATCGAACTTTCACTGCTCTGTGCGGTGCCGAAAGGTTCGGGGCTGGGTACCAGCAGTAATCTGGCTGCCACAGTGCTGGGGGCACTCTCCGAATTGTGTGGATGGGGCTGGGATCTTACGGAAATCGGCAACCGGAGCCTTGCTCTGGAGCAAATGCTGACCTCCGGGGGCGGCTGGCAGGATCAGTTTGGCGGCATCACCCGCGGTCTGAAATATCTGAAAACCAATCCCGGACTGGACCAGACTCCGGAAATCCGCTGGCTGCCGGATCATTTGTTCACCGACCCCAGCTTCAAGGAAAACTTTCTCCTGTACTACACGGGCATTACCCGGGTGGCCAAAGATATTCTGGGAGAGATTGTGCAGGGGATGTTTCTGAACCGTCAGAATCTTCTGGAGACCCTGGAGGAACTCCGCCTGCACACGGAGGCCTTCTATGAAACCCTCCAAAAAGGGGATTTCGACCGGATCGGGAAGGGGATCGCCCGGACCTGGGAACTGAATCAGCAGCTCGACCCCGGAACCAACCCTCCGGAGATTCAGGAGATTCTCAGCCGGGTGGACAAAGAGATTCTGGGCTGCAAACTGCTGGGAGCCGGTGGGGGAGGGTATCTGCTGATGATGACGCGCGATGCACAGGCCGCTTCGATGGTGCGGAAGAACCTTGAAAAAAATCCTCCCAATCCCCGGGCCCGTTTCGTCGATTTTGATCTTTCCTACAAGGGATTGCAGGTTACCCGGAGTTAACAATTTTTTTCCCTTGGTGAATGCCGGAGGGAAAGGTACATTCTCAGCATGAGCAAAACGGTTCCAGATGCGGTTGAGCATGAATCCTACATGAAGCGGGCGATTGAGGTGGCCTGCCAGAACCTTCAGCGTCCTTTCGGGGCTTTGTTGGTGGATCATTGTGAAGGGGAGGTGCTGGCTTCCGCAGTAAACCGTTCGTACCGGAATCCGGTGGCGCACAGTGAGCTGGAGGTCATCCATGAAGCCTCCCGCAAAGCGGGCGGGGATGTGAACTGGAATCACTGCACGCTTTATGTGACCGCTGAACCCTGTCCAATGTGCATGTCCGGAATTCTCTGGACGGGAATTCCCCGGGTGATTTACGGAACCTCAATGACCACCCTGCGGAACATGGAGTACCGTCACATCGATCTTCCCGCAGCGGAAATTCTTTCCCGGGCCCGGGGAGGTTTGAACTGTGAGCTGATTGGCGGGATTCTGGAAGCGGAATGCGATGCGTTGTTCGCCGCCGCCATCAAACTGGAAAAGAAATCCCGCTGAAGCGGACGGTCAGGGTCAGCTCACGATCCGTCGGCCTGAATCCAGGAAAATGCCTTTCAGGTTCATTTGCAGGGCTTCCGGGTTGGAGGCGTATTCAATTGCCACCTGGGTCTCCACTTTGCCGGATTTGACCATTTTGTAGAGCGACTGATTGAAGGAGATCATTCCTTCCTCCTCTCCACCTTCGATGACCACCTGAAGCTTTTCCGGTTTTTCTTCAATGATCAGTTTGCGGACCAGGGCATTGGTGCGCAGAATTTCCACCGCTGGAAGCACTTTTCCATCCACTCCCGGAACCAGACGCTGACAGATCACCGCCCGCAGACACTGAGAGAGAGCGAGGCGGATCTGATGACGGTCATTGCTGGGGAACATATCCAGAATTCTCTGCACGCCCTGGGCGCTGTTTTCCGCGTGCACGGTGGAGAAGATCAGGTGACCGGTCTCCGCTGCGGAAACCGCGGTCTCCACACTGCTGCGGTCCCGTATTTCTCCGACCATGATGATGTCCGGATCCTGACGCAGGGCGGCTTTGAGTCCGGCCTCGAACGAAGGCGTGTCAAAACCAACTTCTCTCTGTGAAATCAAAGATTTCCGGTCCTGAAACAAGTACTCCACGGGATCCTCCACGGTAATGATCCGCTTGAATTCCCGGTCATTGATGAAATTGACCATAGCGCCCAGCGTGGTGGATTTCCCGGAACCGGTGGTGCCGGCCAGCAGCACGATCCCCCGGCGGATCATCGCGATTTTGGCAAGATTGGGTGGAAGATTCAGACTTTCAAAGGTGTGGTTCGCATTTTTCACATAGCGGAGGCTGAGCGCGGGGATTCCGTTGCTGTTGAAAAGATTTCCGCGGAAGCGGACCTGATCATTCAGGTTCCAGGCAAAATCCACCTGCTGATCGCGGAGATAAATTTCTTTCAGCCGGGGGGTGAGAATCACATCGACCAGCGCATCCAGCTGTTCCTAAGACAGCGGGGGGGCATCCGCATTGTAGAGTTGCCCCTCCAGACGGTAAATGGGACTGCGGCCGATTTTTAAATGGATATCAGAGGCATCCGCGTCCACGGCCTGATAAATGAATTGGTAGAGCGTATTGATGTCATTCATGTTTTCGCAAAGCTGAGAGTTTTATACGGGATAATTTACCCTAGCGGAGTTTACGCAGGAGATAAATCCCCAATGCACCAAAAACCACGGTGGGTGTCCATCCGGCAATCCAGGGAGCTACTTTCATGCCCAAACCCAGGGCTTTGAACAGATTCATCATGAAATAAAGACCGAAAAACATCACCAAACAAAGAAAAACGCCGGTAAACACTCCTTTTCTGGCGGTCTGGGTTCCGAAGGGAACCGCCATGAGCATGGTGATCAGGCACAGCCAGGGATGGGCAATCCGCATTTGCAGCTGGGTACGCAGGTTGGCTTCGGTGCGGGGGGAAATCGATCCGGTCTCTCTCAGATAGGTTTTCATTTCTTTGGAAGTGAGAAACTCAAATTTTTTGTTTTCCCGGATAATCCGTTCCGGGGATTCAGTGATTTCCTGTTTGAGGAGGGTGCTGTACTGCGCCACTGGTCCCATCATCCATCCGTCTTCATTATAGGACTGAATGGCCACATTTTTGAAAACCCAATAGATGTCGGCCCACTCCGCCTGCTCGGCTTTCAGCACGTATTCAAGATTATCCGTTTCCGGGTTTCGTTTGTTGAGGGTAATTCCGTGCAGCACCATGGTGTCCAGGTCCATGCGTTCAATGTCCCAGGTCCGGTTGCTGGTCTGCTCTTTGAAGCGGAGCTGGGTGAGGGTGTCCGCATCCGGGCTGGCCAGTTTGACCAGAAACTGGCTTGTCCAGGCCAGATTGTTTGGCGCCACTGTCCGGCTGACGTGCAGGGTTACCAGCGACATGGCAATCCCGAGAAGAATGAAAGGAAACAGAATCCGGTTTAAAGAGATTCCGCTGGCCCGCATGGCGATGACTTCATTGTTCCGGGTCAACTGATAAAGCGCATAGAGCAATCCAAGCAGCAGGGTGATCGGACCGATGTAGATCCAGATGGAGGGGATGAATCGCAGATAGTAATAGAGCACACTGGTCAGCGGCACTTCCGCATCCACAAACTTGTTGATGCTCTCCACCAGATCCACGATCACAAACAGAAAGGTAAAACCGATCAGACAGCTCAGCCAGGGCATCAGAAAGGTTTTCAGAAGGTATTTATCAAGAATACGCATGACGGATTTCTAATCTCCGGAACGGCTTTAGCAAGTATCAACGGTTCCGATTCCCGTCCTGCACGGCCGCATGAAGCTGATTCCTCAGGGCGGTTGCCGCGCGTTCCAGAGAGGCCTCCACAATGGCAAGTCTCTCGGCCGGATCCAGAAGCAGCGCAATACGGTAGTAGCCCGCAGCCTCCCAGGGACGTTCCAGTTTCATCAGCACATCTCCCAGATGCTCGGCGACCACGGATTCTTCGGGGATAAGCTCCACACATTTCAAAAGTTTACGGTAGGCCTCCTCATAACGTTCCTGCCGGTAATAGATCCAGGCCAGGGTGTCCAGATACGATCCGTTCTCCGGCTCCAGTGCCAGGGCTCTTTGCACGTAGGACAGGGCCTGCTCCAGATTTTCATTCTGTTCTGCCCACATATAGGCCACATAGTTGAGCGAGGAATGATGCTCCGGGTTCCGGTGAATAATTTTTTCAAACATCCCCACCGCTTCGCCCGTATTCCCGGATCTTTCCAGCGCCGCCGCCCAGTCGAAATAGAAATCATCGGTCAGCCAGCGTTCAGGATTTTCACTTTCCTGCGCGATGGCCTGCACCCGCTCAAAATTCCGCAGGGCCTCTGCATAGGCTTTGCGGTACACCTGACTGCGGCCGAGCAGCCATTCCGTTTCGGGGTTTTCCGGGTCAAGGTCCGACAAATCTTCGAAAATCCCGATCAATCCAAGTTCCATCTGTTCACTTTTGCGCAAATCCTGTTCCCGGAGCAGATAAATTTTCCGCTGCGCGAACCTCCAGATCCACTCCAGATTTCCCGGATCCGCCGCTGCGGGCACCAGATGATCCATGATCAGAGAAGCTTCCTCCTCCAATGCGAACAGCACTGCGGCAAGCTGGGCATGTGCGGTGGACTGATTCTCCAGAGCGGCTCCCTGGCGGACCCGGTAAAGGCAGCGTTCAAGATAGCGGCGGGCCAAGGGATAATTTTCAGCCCCGAGGGCGAGCTGGCCCGCGAGGAGAAGGGTGCCCGCATCATCCGGCTGCAGGGTGAGAACTTCCTGAATCAGGGTGGAGGCGCGAAGGGTTCGTCCCATTTGATAGTTCAGAATCGCGGTCCTCCGCAGCGCGGCCACGTCTGCAGGATTCAGTTGAAACGCTGTCTCATACGCTTTAACTGCGGCCTCAAGGTCTTCGCTGATTTCGTGGATGAGTCCGGTCAGGAAACTCTGTAAGGCGGAATCCGGTAGGCTTTCCAGTTGCTGACGGACAAAACGCAATCCACGCCGTCCCCCGGGTGAGTTTTTCAGCGCATGCAGCAGGATTTCGGTGCGGATTTCCTCTGTGGAGCCGAA
>JBMTJR010000105.1:0-7887 GCA_049438565.1 Kiritimatiellia bacterium | reverse complement strand
AGCGGGGGGAAAAAGAACACAGGGGGCTGGAGGAACGGTTGCGCAAATCAATTCCGGCGGCGGCCTCCACCCGGTCCATGAGGGTCTGCAATTCCGCATCTCTCGGCACCTGCGCGATCCATCTCCGTTTGCTGCCGGGCAACGGAAAAGACTCCACTGCACCCGCCGCACTGAAATAAAGCCGGGCATCCGCACCCAGCCCCTCGAGGTCGGGAAAATCCGCCATCACAAAAGACACCCCGTAAAAAGACCCGGTTCCGCCGATCCCTGCGGTCTCCCGCAGACTGCCGTGACTGCCGTCACAGGCGATCACCCATCCGGGGGCATTTTTTAAATCCTCTTCCGTAAAAGCCTTTCCCCGTTTGATGCGGACCGTGTCATAAGTGGCGGCTTTCTTTTCGAGCAGTTCAATGGTTCCGATCTGCGGAAAAGACAAAATGGAATTTTCCGAATCCCGGAAATTCAGTTCCCCCACCGGTTGACGGTTTTCGAAAATGCGGGCATTCCGGATCATCACCCCGTTGCGGACAAATTCAGATTTCAGATCCAGTCTGTCCAGAATGTCCAGAGAAGGAGGGGTGATTCCAATGGCCATGGAGCCTTTGGGGGGCCTCAGACGCTGTTCGATCACCTGGACCTCCCGTTTCTGTTCACCGAGCAGGCAGGCCAGCAGCAGGCCTACCGGTCCGGCTCCGACGATAGTGACGGGTGAATGGGAAGGCAGGGTCGGACGATCTGTTGCGGAGGATCTCATTCCTCTACCATACAGGCGATCAGACAGGCTGCGCGGAAAACTTCATGAATTTTCGTTCAGACTCCCGGCTCGCTCAGTTGTGGGCGGGAAAAAACAGGCTCCGGATTTTTTCCCAGTCGAAGCTGTCCGGCAGCGGATTTCCGTCATCGGCCAGCAGTTGGGCCTGAATCCGGTCGGCGGGAAGAGGACTCAGATCGGAGAGATAGTCCCGGTCCCGGATTTCCTGTTCCAGCTCTCTGATTTTGTTTTGACGGAAGCCTTTCACTTCCCCCTGATCCAGACGCGCGATCAGCTGCCGGGCATCTCCCCCGCAGTCGCTGAGCAGCAGCTGCACCGCATCCCGGAAGGTCTCACTCACCGCAGACGAGTCCGCGATCACAGAACCGGGCAGAGGCGGTGGACGGCCGATTTGCCAGAGTTTCTGCGCCTCGGCGAGCAAACGCAGCGTGCGGTTGAGATCTTCGCGCTCGGCCTCGCTGGTCCAGCGGCGGTTGGCGCCGGTTTCGTCGAAAAGCTGCCATTTCCCCACCCGGTCGATGCCCTGCGAAAAGAGGGTTTGCAGCAGCGCAGGCCGGTCATAAAGCAGAGGCCAGAGGGAAAGCTGTTCGAGCGGCTGATGCGGTTCCCAGCCGGGAATCCGGAGCCGGGCCGCCCAGTCCGCGAGCGACTCCTCCGGCCGCCGGCCGTAATCGGTTACTGATTCCGGGGTGGAGGGAATTGGGGGCAGTTGACGATGTTCGGCCCATCCCCGCTCTGCGGCCAAATCGATAAACCGGGCGCGGACCCCGCCGGTTTCCAGCGCGGTCCGCCATTTGTCCACTTCATCCTGCTGCGCGGTAAAATAAAAAATCTGCCGGCCCTGCCGGCTGACTTCAATCAGGGCCTGCAGAATTTCAGAGCCCCGCTGATCATCCATGATTCCCAGCGCCTCATCCACCAGCAGGGGGAGGGGAGCCTGTTCCACCTGATGCAGAAAAGCCAGCCGCACCGCCATCAGCACCTGACTGCGTTCGCCGGAGGAAAGCAGATCCAGAGGCAGCGCATTCCCGCCCTCGCGGCAGGCCCGGAATCCGCCTTCTTTGTCCCCGATGGCCACCTCCAGTTTCAGGGTGCCGCTTGAAAACAGAACCAGACAGCGGTTGGCCTCCGCCAGTGCCTCTGACTGATCCCGGGTTTTGCAGCGGTCCTGCAGCCAGTCCAGAATTTCCATTCCCAGCCGGGTCTGCAGATGATCATCGCGCTCCGACTGAAGCGCCTCTCTGATTTCCGCCAGAGATTCGTGCGCCTCGTGCAGTCGGCGTCCCTGCTGCTGGTCTGAGATTTTCTGATCCAGTTTGCTGATACGGTCCCGCAGATCGACCTCCTGTTCCCGCGCCTCCCGGCAGCGGTTGAGCTGCAATTCCAGGGCTCCGCTGCTCTGTTCAAGCAGAGAAGGATGTCCCTCCAGGAGGGCTTCCAGTTCCGAAATCCGGCTGGACAGGATTTCCGATTTTCGCAGCAGCTGTTTCCACGCTTCCAAAAATTCCACCCGCTGCTGCAACTCAGCAACGGAGGGATCTTCAAGACCGGTGCGATCCGCAAACTTCTTCAGTTCCTCCTGCAGATCCGACAGATTTTCCGCCGTTTGTTTGCGTTGCAGATCCAGAACCTCCATTTGCCGCCGACGCTCCAGTTCGCGTTCCATGCGTTCCAGCGCGGATTCGGTCACGGTTTTCAGGGAAAGATCCCCGCAGTGCAGGCCCCAGTTTCCCAGCAGTCTGCGTAACTTCTCTGCGGTTTCACTGCACTGACGCTCCAAATGATCTCTTGCACTTTCTGCCACGGCGGTTTCGCTGCGGCAGTTCCGCCAGCGCTGCACATTTTCCAGAAAATGCGCCAGAAAAACCGGATCGGCCGGGGCCTCAAATCCCCGCGCAGAAAGATCGGTCTGCAGGGTCCGGATTTTTTCCCGGACCTCCGTATGTGCGGAACCGGCTTCGGCCAGACGGCGGCGGTCGATCTCCAGTCGGGACTCCGTATGCGCACTGCGCAAAGCCTCCTCCAGCGCTCTCAGGGTCTGTTTGACCTGACTTTCCTCCCACGCTGCGGGCTGCGGAACGGTCATTTCCTGATAACGTTCCTCAATCTCCCGGGCCGCCGTGGCGCGTTTCTGCCGGAGGCTCCACGCTTGGAGCAACAGGGGCGGGACAAGTACAGTCAGCGCGAGCCAGGAAAGCCGTGCGCTGGCGGCCAGCCAGAGGATGCCCCCTGCGAGGAGCAGCATGGCTGCGATAAATCCGGCCTGGGTGCGGAGTGGAGGCGGACCCTGAATCCGCTGCCAGTTGTCCAGGAGCTGGCGGGCTTCCCGGAGCAGTTCCGGGTCGGGCAAAGAAAGGGGCTCATCCTGTTCCGGAAGCTGGGTCTTCAACAGTTCGACCCGGGCCTGCCACTCCTTTTCGGTGAGGATCAGCTGAATCCATTGCGTCAGTTCGGGGAAGACATAACCTTCTTCAAGCTGCAGGGAAGCCTGGGTCTGCAGTCCCAGGCGGCTGCGCAGATCCTGTTCGCGGGTTTCCGCCTGCTGCACTTCCCGTTCGGCCGTGTCCAGCTGATCCTGCAAATCACGGATCCGCTCCAAATATTCCTGCATCTGCTTGCGGGCGCTGCGGAAGGCATCCGCATCAAAGACCGCCCATTCCTCCTCGCCGGGTCCCAGGGCTTTCCGTTTTTCCTGCAGGGCTGCACTGTTTTCCTCCAGCTCCCGCAGTCGGCGGCGGAGGGACTGCAGGGTCTCGGCATCGTCCGCCCGCAACTGCGCCATTCCCGGAGGGGCCTCCGCCAGCTTTTGCTGCAACTGTTCCCATTCCCCTTTTTTCTCCTGCCATTCGAGTGCGGAACGCAGTACTTTCTCCCGCGAGAGTTCGCGCAGGGCCTCCTCCAGCATCCGCTCCAGCTGACTGCGGGTTTCAGATTCCCGGAGAATATCCTGCTGCTTTTCCCGGGCTTCGCGGACCCCTCTTTCCGCCTCCCGGTACTGCTGATGCAGTTTGCCGGGCGCCGCCGGTTTCTTCTGCCAGTTCAGCGAGGCGGCCAGTTCCTGGAAATCAATCCCGCCGGCCATTTCCCGGGCGATGCTGCGGGCGAGTTCGCGGTCCTGGTCCTGCAGAAGATTCTGGAGAGACCAGTGATAGCGTGAGCGGGTTTCCGCCGCGGCCCAGACTGGATGGGGCAGGGTGGCTCCGTCCCGGAGCGCATCCACCCGGTCTCCGCGGTCCTGCAGAATCCACTGGGAATCGCCCTGACGCACCCTGGCATTGAGGTCACGGTATTCACGGACCGGAACCGGCCACAGAAGCTGTTGAATCGCGGTGGCGGTGGTGGATTTTCCGCAACCGTTCGGACCGTAGAGGATGTTGATACCCGGGGAAAAAGAATCCAGCACAAATGCTTTCTGCGGCTGGACGCCTTTGAACTGACGGATTTCCAGCCCTTCGAGATGTACCGGGGCGGATGCGGAGCGGCTCATGGAAGCTGCTCCCGGGTTTTGCGGAGAACCTTTTCCAGCAGTTGCGGAACCGGCAGATCCTGCAGATCGAAGGGCGGGAGAGATTTGTCGGAGAATTCCGATTGAAAACGGATGCTTTGGCAGATGCCCTCCAGGCGCTGCCGCAGATCCTCCGGCATTTCTTTCAGCGCCTCCACCAGCAGGGCCTGTACCGGTCCTGCAGAGGCGATTTCGTCCAGATTCAAAGGCGGATGCGCATCCAGACGAACCGACTCAATCGCCACGCCCTTCATCTGCCAATCGGCAAAGTTCTGGATCAGCGATTCGAGCAGAGACAGATCCTGACAGACTCCGGTGAAGCGCACCCGCAACAGCAAGTGCGCAACGGAGGGAAAACGTTGAAGAGAATCCTCAATGCGGGAGGAAATCCACTCCACCGACACCGGATCCTGTGGTTGAAATTCCACATCGATCTGTTCATAACGCAGGGCCGCGGGGCAGAAGGGAACCGGAGCCTGAAGAGAGCCTTCTTTCAGTTCACAGATCCAGGCATGATGGGCGCCGGGTTCTCCCGGATCCAGCGGATGGGGGGAACCGGGCATAAGCACCCAGGGGGAGCCTGGAGTAAGCAAAGGGCGGTGAATATGCCCGAGCAGCCAGGCGGAGACCGGAAGAGATTGAAGTCTGGACAGCGAGAGCGGCGCGTAATGTGAATCGGGCACTCCCGGATCGCCGTGCACCATGCCCAGAACCGGAATCCCGTCGGGCTCCCCTGCTGCGGGGTAGTGCAGGGTGGGATCCTCACGCACCGATGCGGAGGGGAAGGACCATCCGTCGATATGCAGTTGCGGCAGCCCGTTTTTGTGCAGAGTGATCCGCTCCCAGACTCCGTTTTTGCCCAGCAGGGTGAAAGCTGCCTCCGGGAGACGCGCGGCCAGATCGGGGAGAGAAGCAGCATCATGATTTCCACTGACCGCGATACAGCGGATCCCGGCGGCCTGAAGCTTTTCTATCCCCTCCTGAAAAGGCCCCATCGACTCCCAAAGCGCATTCCGGCTGTCCAACAGATCCCCACTCAGCAGCAGGGCATCAGCCTCTTCCATGATCACCGCTTCCACCAGCCGTCTCCAGCCCGCAATCGACCGGCCGGCGTTCCGCCAGGCGGCGGGAAGTTTGGTGGAACTGCGACCAAGATGGAGGTCGCCACTGAGGACAAGTTTCATTCCGGATGCATGATGGATTTCAGAGGCGGGTGCAACCAGAAATTCATCTGGATGAGTCTGCGTCCTATGCAAAGGGTCAAAGGGACCATGCGCCAGTTGACCGTTCAGAATGTTTGACGCTGGGCATTGCACATGCCAGAGTGTGGGCAACCAAGGATTCTGAAATATGGCAACCAAGAAAAAACTCCCCATGAAATCTGTCTATCCAGAGAAAATCCGACAACTGGTGGAGGCCCGGCATTACAATCCTTATGGAGTTTTGGGGAAAATCCCGGCCAAGGGCAGCTCCGGCCTGATCCGGGCTTTTCATCCGCATGCCAAGTCCATCGCAGTGCTAAGTGGCGGAGAGTTGTACGCCATGGAGCGGGTGCATCCGCATGGAGTGTTTGAAAAACAGTTCGACACCCTGCCCGAATCGTATCAACTGCAAATCGAGGAGCGGGACAGGGCGCCCGTGGTGGTTGAGGATCCCTATGCCGACCGATTCCGGGTGCGGATTCCGGACACGGATCTTTACCTGATCGGGGAGGGGACTCATTACCGGACCTATGATTACATGGGAGCGCATGCTTTGGAGATTGACGGGGTGAAAGGGGTGCGCTTCGCGGTATGGGCCCCATGCCCGGAGCCGGTGAGCGTGATCGGGAATTTCAACCGCTCGCATGGCCGTACCCATCCGATGCAGAATCTGGGCAGTTCCGGAATCTGGGTGCTGTTTCTTCCCGGGCTGGGCCTGGAGGATTTATACAAATTTGAAATCAGAGGGCAGGGTGGCAGTATTCAGCACAAAGCGGACCCCTATGCCTTCGCCGGAGAATTGCGTCCGCGCACCGCCTCAAAAGTCTGGGACATCCATGCCTATGATTGGAAAGATCAGGACTGGATGGAAAGCAGGCGCGCACAAAAAGACCCTTTGAATCAGCCGATTTCGGTTTATGAATGTCATCTGGGGTCCTGGAAAAAAATCACGGAGAACGGAACGCAGCGTTTTCTTACCTATCAGGAGCTTGCAGATGATCTGCTGCCCTATGTGAAAAATCTGGGATTCAGTCATATTGAAATGATGCCGATCACCGAGCATCCTTTCGATGGATCCTGGGGCTATCAGACCCTGGGCTATTTCTCCGTGACTTCTCGGTTTGGAACGCCGGATGATTTTAAATACTTTGTCGACCGCTGTCACCAGGAGGGCATCGGGGTGATTCTGGACTGGGTGCCTGCGCATTTTCCCAAAGACCCCCATGGGTTGTCGTACTTTGACGGGTCTCATCTCTACGAACATGCGGATCCCCGCAAAGGGGAGCACCGGGACTGGGGCACGCTCATTTTCAATTACGACCGGAATGAGGTCCTCACTTTTCTGCTCAGTTCCGCCATGTTCTGGGCGGATGTGTATCATCTGGACGGGATCCGGGTCGATGCGGTGGCCAGTATGCTCTATCTGGATTACAGCCGGGAGGACGGGGACTGGGTGCCCAATGAGTTTGGCGGAAGAGAGAATCTGGGCGCAGTGAGTTTTCTAAAGAAATTCAATGAAATCGTGCATGCGGAATTTCCCGGCTTCCTGACCTTTGCCGAGGAATCCACCGCCTGGCCGATGGTGAGCCGTCCCGTGTATCTTGGGGGACTCGGATTCGGACTGAAATGGAATATGGGCTGGATGAATGACACTCTCCAGTACATCGAGCAGGAGCCGATCCACCGTAAATATCATCATGGAGAAATCACCTTCTCGCTCATCTATGCCTTCAACGAGAATTTCATTCTGCCTTTCTCACATGATGAGGTGGTGCATGGAAAAGGCAGCATGCTGGATAAAATGCCGGGGGATGTCTGGCAGAAATTTGCGAACCTCCGTCTGCTCTACACGTACATGTGGACGCATCCCGGAAAGAAACTGCTGTTTATGGGATCGGAGTTTGGTCAGTGGTGCGAATGGCGCGACGGAGAGCAGCTGGAATGGCATCTGACCCAGTACGATCCGCACTTTAAACTGCGCAATCTGGTCCGGGATTTGAATCTGTTGTTCAAAGCGGAAAAAGCATTGTACGAACAGGACTTTGACGGAGCGGGTTTCGAGTGGATAGATCTGCACGACCAGGAGCAGAGTGTGCTCTCTTACATCCGCAAAGCAAAAGATCCGAAAGATCAGATGGTGGTGGTGCTCAACTTCACGCCGGTGCCCCGGGAGAATTATCGTCTGGGGGTTCCGGTACCGGGATACTATCAGGAAATTCTCAACAGTGATTCGGAACTGTATGGCGGCAGCAATCTGGGCAATGCCGGAGGCGTGCAAAGCGAGAACATTCCCTGGATGGGCAAGGCGCACTCTCTGAAACTGATTCTTCCTCCGCTGGCGGCGGTGGTTTTGAAGATCAGGGGATCATGACGAGGAGCCGTTGAGGCTTCATTTGATACATTGTGGT
>JBMTJR010000104.1:0-7943 GCA_049438565.1 Kiritimatiellia bacterium | reverse complement strand
CATGGATTTTTTCAGGGTCGCCAGAATCAGTTTGGGCATCGCCTCCGCCAGACCTCCGCCGATGACCAGTACATCCGGCGCGAGCAGATTGACCACTCCGCCCAAAACCTCTCCCATGCAGGTGAAGGCATCCACGACGATTTTTTTGATTACTTCATCTCCGTTTTCAATAGCCGCCGCCAGGGTGCCGGAACGAAGGTTGACTGGATCGCTGCCCGCATGTTCCTGCAGCCAGGGGGCCTGCCCCCGCACCACCGCAATGGAGGCGGCGGCGGAAATCGCCAAACGTCCGGCGACAGCCTCCAGCCACCCATTGCGTCCGCAGCCGCAGAGCGGTCCGTTCGGAATGGCCTGCAGGTGACCGATCTCCATACAGGAGCCGGTTTTGCTCCGGTAAATTTTTCCGCCGTAAATCAGCGCGCCACCGATACCGGTGCCGGGAAAAATTCCAAACACGGTGGAGCCGCCTTTGCCCGCACCGCAGCGGTACTCTCCAAAAGTGCCGGCATCCACATCGTTGGTCACGGCGGCAGGAACGCCAAATTCCTTTTCCAGAAGTTTCTGAACGGGAACATCGATCCAGCCGAGATTGGGTGCTTTCACCAGAATGCCGGATTCGAGATCGAGAACCCCTGGACAACCAATCCCCACGCCTCCGAGCTGCTCTTTTTCAATTTTTGCATCCTGCAGGGCCTCCTGACTGGTCCGCATCAGCCTTTCCAGACAGGCCTCCTGACCCAGTTCAGGTTTGGTTTTGCGTTTTTTGCATCCCACCAGTTTGAAATCCTGATCATACACCCCGGCCAGAATTTTGGTTCCTCCCAGATCGATTCCCAGCCAGTGGGTTTTCGCTGACTTTTGTTTGCTCATGATTCAATTGCTAACAGAGCCGGGCCCCGGCCTCAACTCAATATCGGTGCTCTTAGGTTAGAATCTCATGTGTGAAGCAATAGATCCGCTTCCTGAAGTGCATCCACTGCCTCACTCCGGCTCACCGCCGCGGCCATTCCGGTTTTGCGGAGAGGGTAGAGAGTGAGAAGCGTGGTGTACCCGCTGCATTGTCCGCTGTGCCAATATCGGGGCTCTCCGCGCACGGTGTCCAAACGCCAGCCCAGTCCGTAGTCCAGCGGACCGAATTCCGGAAAAGACTGTTTCGGGGTTACCCGGTTGTGCGGCCTCCAGCGTTCATCCTGCGGATCCAGCTCCAGCAAAACCTGTCCCCAGCGGGCCAGATCCCGCATGCTTCCCAGCATCTCACTGGCCGGCGCAATCAGATGTCCCCGGCGGGCAAAGAAAGGCGGAATTTCCTCCAGAATGCCCGATTCTGTTCTCCGGTGGGGCGGGGGGGCTTTTCCCTTCCAGGATTCATCCAGAACCTCCGTCCGGTCGAGTTTCAGGGGTTTGAGAATCCGTTCTCCAAGTTGCTGTTCCCAGGAAATCCCGGTGATCTGTTCAATCCAGACCCCCAAAACCGCATACATGAGATTGGAATAGCGGTGTTTTTCCCGGAAGGGGCCCTCCGCAGGCAGTTGAGGAAGCCGTTCGCGGACATACTCAGCCCGCGAAAGGGTACAGCGGAACCAGTCTGTGGTGTGCGGGGCGATTCCTGAAAAATGGCACAGCGCATCACGCGGAGTCATTTCCGCGCTGGCCCGGGGATCCTGGAGTTTGAAAGAAGGGATCGTTTCACACAGGGGGACATCCAGAAAAGGCCGGAGCTCCGGTTCCAGACAGAGATGAGAGGTGAAGGTTTTGGTCACCGAGGCCAGCGGAAACCGGGTGTCTGCCTTGCCGGTCAGACAGTTGATTTCAGTTGAGGAAAACCGGGTCAGCGTGAAATCCGGGAGCGCATGGCGCTGCGCGAGCATGGTCAGGGAGTCGGAAAAGGAGGAGGACATGGGGCGGAGACGGATTGAGCCTCCATGCTATACCTTTTCGGGAGAGCACCCCGCAAACAGAATCTGTTCCAGGATGAGACCCGGTCGGTCTGTCGGCTTGCAATCCCGGCGGGTCGGGGGTACGGGGAGGAGCATGAAAACCGATTTCAATTTCTCTCCCGACCGCAGCCGCACCGGCAGTCTGAAATGGCAGAAATATCAAAACCGCGATATTCTGCCCATGTGGGTGGCGGATATGGATTTTTTATCCGCACCCGAAATCCGTGACGCGCTGCACGCCCGGGTCGATCACGGGGTTTTTGGATATACCGTACCCTATGCCGAGGCGGAAAACGCGTTTCTGGAGTATTTGAAGCGGGAGCATGGGGTTCAGGCCGAAGCGGATCAGCTTTGCTGGCTGCCCGGACTGGTGCAGGGACTGAATCTGATTTGCCGCGCGGCCGGACAGCCCGGGGATGCGGTGATGGTGAACACGCCGGTTTACCCTCCCTTTCTTTCGGCCCCGGTTTTCTCCGGGAGGAAGCGCATCGTCTCGGAACTGCTGCGGATGGAGGATGGCCGCTACACCTTCGACCGCGAGGGCATGGAGGCGGCGGTTCTGCCTGAAACCAAACTGTTTATCCTCTGCAACCCCCACAATCCGGTCGGCCGGGTCTTTGACCGGGAGGAGCTGGAATGGCTGCTGGATTTTTGTGAACGGCATGATCTCTGGATCTGCTCGGACGAAATTCACTGTGACCTGATTCTGGAAGAGGGACTGCGTCACACCCCGATCCTCTCCCTGGGGGAACGGGCCGCCCGCCGGAGCATTGTGTTTATGTCTCCGAGCAAAACCTACAATCTCCCCGGACTGGCCTGTGCGGTGGCGGTGATTCCGAATCCGGAGATCCGCGCGGCTTTTCAGAAAGTCTGCCGGGGCATCATCACCGAAGTGAACTGTTTCGGCTATGCAGGTCTGATCGCGGCCTACACCCGGGGGGAAGCGTGGCGGCAGGAAATGCTGACGGTTCTTCGGGGAAATCTCAGTCTTCTCGAGCAAACTCTCGACCAGAAGCTTCCACGGGTCCGGATGCCCCGGATGGAGGCGACCTATCTGGCCTGGCTGGATTTCCGGGACTATGACCTTGAATCCCCGGTGGCATATTTTGAAGACAGAGGGCTGGGACTCTCCAACGGACAGGACTTCGGCGCGCCCCGGGGATTTCTCCGCCTAAACTTTGGCTGCAGTCCGGCGAGGCTTCAGCAGGGGCTGGATCTGATCTGTGACGCCCTGGAGGTCTGATCTCTCCGGAAAATCCTCCATGGCGCATGGGTCTTGATTTCTGGGGGGAACCTGATAGCCGGAGACCTATGAATCTTTCAATTGTCATTCCCGTTTATAATGAAGAGGAAAGTGTGGACCTGCTTTGCCAAAAGCTGGATGAGGCCCTCCAACCGCTCAGCCTTCGTTATGAGGTCGTGCTGGTGGATGACGGGAGCAAAGACAGAACCTGGGCCAAACTTCTCGAAAACAAAGCCCGGTACGATTATCTTCATTTGATCCGTTTCCGGCGGAATTTTGGTCAAACCGCCGCCATGGCGGCCGGGCTGGATCACGCCCGGGGGGATGTGATCATCACCATGGACGCGGATCTGCAGAACGATCCCAAAGACATTCCCCTGCTGCTGGAGGCCATGACCGAGGATGTGGATGTGGTGAGCGGATGGCGCAAAGACCGGAAAGACCGTTTTCTCAACCGGCGTCTGCCCTCCATGATGGCCAATGGTCTGATCAGCAAAATCACCGGCGTGCATCTTCACGATTACGGATGTACCTTGAAAGCTTACCGGAAAGATGTGATCAAAGATGTGCGCCTTTATGGGGAGATGCACCGTTTTATCCCTGCTTTGGCCCACTGGGTGGGCGGTACGGTGATTGAAATTCCGGTTTCCCATCATGCCCGGCAGTACGGTACCAGCAAGTATGGCATCGGACGCACACTGCGGGTGGTTCTCGACCTGATCACGGTGAAATTTCTCCTCCGCTACAGCACGGGTCCCATGCAGATTCTCGGGAAAATCGGCCTGCAGGTCGGATTCCTCGGGGCGGCGCTGCTGGCGATGATTTTCGGACTGAATCTGGTGGCCAATCTTACCGGACTGGATTTCTGGGGTGCCTATCTGGTCAAACGCCCGGTCTGGCCCATCATGGGCTTTATGTTTGTGGCATTCGGGATTCAGTTTGTGGGTCTGGGGCTGCTCTCCGAAATGACCATCCGCACCTATCACGAATCGCAAAACAAACGTATTTATGCGATCCGTGAGCAGGTGACTCCCGGGGAGTAAGGGATGCCTGAAAGTTTCCGGCTGGAATGGGTGATGGGCGTGCTGCTGGTCAGCGGTCTTTTTTTCTGGGCCTCCCTTGTCCTGTCACGCAACAGCGGATCCCTGCTGGCCGGAGGCTGGCGCTGGCTGGAATGGCGACCCTTGCCTCACGATCTTCCGGGCTGGATGCTCTGGGCTTTTCTGGCGGGGTTTCTTCTGCAGCAGCTGTTCGGATCTCTGGTCTATTTTCTCGAATGGGGAGAGCGGATTCCGGTGGGCGTCACCATTCTGATTTCTATTCTTTTTTTTCAGGGCCTGATGGGACTGGTGCTGTTTTTTCGGATTCACCGGGCCGGAATTGATCCGCTCGAGGCGCTGGGCATGGAGGATCCGCTGAAGCTTCAGGACGGAATCTGGGGCCTGGTGACTTACTGTATGTGTCTGCCACTGGTGGGGGCCTCCGCGCTGGTGACCCAGTGGATTTTTCATGCGTTCAGCTGGGAATTTCAGGTGCAGCCGATGATCCAGTTGTTCACCGAACTCCAGGGATGGATGAACTGGGTGTCCGTCTTTTTGCTGGTGGGATTTATCGGCCCCCTGCTGGAGGAAGTGGTGTTCCGGGGATTTCTTTTCACCTGGCTGCATCAACGCGTAGGGCTGTTTCCCGGACTCATTTTACAGGCGCTGATTTTTGCGGTGATTCATATGCATGCGGCCAGTCTGCTTCCGCTCTTTTTTCTCTCGCTGGTGCTGGGACTGACCTATGTGTACACCCGCCGGCTGATGGCCTGTGTGTGGGCCCATGCCGTGTTCAACACCATGACCCTGATTTACACCTTTCTGCTGCCGATGGAGGTTCAGGGCGGATGAGTGTTCTCCATACCTCAAATTCTCCGGAGGAGACCCGGCAGCTGGGCCGGGAGTTTGTCCGGACGCTGGGTTTCAGCGCCGTGGTTTGTCTGCACGGGGATCTGGGGGCGGGAAAAACCTGTTTTGTGCAGGGAATGGCGGAGGGGCTGGGATGGGAAGGGGCGGTGACCAGTCCCACCTTCGGACTGGTCCAGGAGTTCCGCACCCATCCTCGGCTGATTCATGCGGATCTGTACCGACTGGAGGATCCTGCAGAAATCTGGAGTCTTGGCCTCGATGAATGGCTGGAGGAAGAGGCGGTTCTGGCGGTGGAGTGGAGTGAGCGCGTGAAAAATTTCTGGCCGGCGGATGCCTGGCAGGTTGAGATTCTCATTTCACCCAGAGACTGTGATCACCGGGAGATCCGGATTTCAAGAGAGGAGGCGCTGTGAGCGGTTGTGTCCTGGCACTCGAATGGAGCAGCAGCCGGATCAGTGTCGCGGCCCGCTGGGAGGAGGGTCACCGGCAGGAAATCCTCGACCTGAAACGGTTTCAGGCCGAAGTGGCCCTGCCCATGCTGGAATCTTTTCTTTCGGAGATCCCCGAACCTACGGAACTCAGGGTGGGACGCGGGCCCGGAAATTATTCCGGGATCCGGCAGGCTCTGGCCTGGTCCTTCGGATACTGTGCCCCCGGGGAACTTTCTCTCCGGGCCGTGTCTTCCGGCCAGGCGCAGGCCCGCCGGATTGCCGGGTCCTGCCCTGCGCCTTTTGCGGTTCTGGGAGATGCCCGGCGGGGGATGTGGTGGGGACAGATTTTTGGAGCGGAACCTGACGTATGGCGTCTGCAGACCCCGAAGGAGTGGGTCGGGGAGATTGGGAAGATGCCGGTCTTTTCGCAGGAGGCGGAACGTTTGCAGGGTGGGGGTTTGGATCTGTGGGAGGATTTTCCCCTGGCGGATGACTTGCTGGATCTGCCTGATTCTGTTTCCGCAGAGGATCCGGTTCCCCTGTATTTGCATCCTCCGGTTTGAGGATTGTATTTAGGCAGGCGACACCTTTTCATCTTGCCCGTAAAGGGTCTTTTGTTAAAGGATACTTATGAACGACTCCCCCAATCCCTTTCTGCAATTGACTCTTCCCCGTGCGGCCGCAGCTTTTAAGAGAATTCAGGAAAAGATCTGGAGGGAGGAGCGAGATTTGTCTGTGGCTTTTGCCTCAGGATCCGGTTCCCCCGTCCTTTATCCGGAAGCGGTGAAACAGGACTTCAAACCTGTGAAGTTGCCGTTCTCCTGGGGCACCATGTTTGATCAGAACTGGTTCCGGATCGAACTGCCCGCGCAGCCATCCGGCAAAACGCTTTACCTGCACTGGGAGGAGCAGGGTGAGAGCACACTGTATCTGAAAGGGGTCCCTTACTATGGATTTGATGTGGCCCACAAATTCTGCCCCCTTCCGCCCGGGAAAAAACAGACGGCATACCTTGAAAGCATGTGTCTGCAAAGTGCAATCTGGCATCCCCAGGCCACGGGGATTTCCCGGGAGGGTTCTGTGGTGCAGAAGGCGGCACTTTACAGCCGCAATGAGCTGGCCTGGCAGACCTATCACGATCTGCTGGTGCTTTTTGACCTTTGCCGGGAGGTGGGGAAATCTGTGAACGGAGGTCAGCTACCCTCCACCGCAGGCATCGGTTATCATAAAGCGGTCACCCAGGTCCCGGTCCTCTACCGCCGTCTGTTGAGAATTTTGGACGATGCAATCAATGCCCTGGATTTGGAAGGACTTGAGGGCATGTCCCGCGTTTTACGGACCGGGTATAAACAATTGGAGGGGCAACACGAGCATATCACCTGTGTCTTGACCGGACATGCTCACATTGATCTGGTTTGGCTCTGGCCTGAACGGTCCTCCGAATACAAAGCGGTACATACCTTTTCCAGTATGAACCGGCTGATGGACCGCTATCCGGAGTTTATATTTGGCTACAGTCAGCCCGCAAGCTATGCCGCTGTGGAGCGTATCAGTCCTGAGCTGATCAAAAACGTCAAAAAACGTATCGCAGAGGGACGGTGGGAGGCGGTCGGCGCGACAGAGGTGGAGTCCGATACCCTGATGGCCTGCGGGGAGGCCCTTGCCCGGAGTTTTATTTACGGTCAAAGGGGTTTTGAGGCGCTGCAGGGGCATCCCTCGAAGGTGCTGTGGATTCCGGATGTTTTCGGGTACTGCGGGTCTCTTCCTCAGATCATGAAACAGACAGGAGTGGAGTATTTTTTCACCACCAAACTTACCTGGTGCAACATCAATGAGTCCCCTTACAGCAGTTTCGTGTGGCGGGGAATCGACGGATCGGAAGTTCTGGTGCATGTCACCCAGGGGAACGGATACAACCAGATTGCCAGCCCCGAGGAAATCCGCCGGGGGGCAGAGGCCTACCGTCAGTCGGATGTGCATGATGAATTTCTCGCTCCGACAGGTTATGGTGACGGGGGCGGCGGGGTCACCGAGGAAATCTGTGAACGGGTTCGACGGATTCAGTCTCTGGCCGGGATGCCCCGGACCCGCTGGGGAAAAATCACTGATTTTTTTGAGAATCTCAATGCACTGCGAGAAAAGCTTCCGAGGTGGCAGGGGGAATTATATCTGGAGTATCACCGCGGGGTGCTTACGACGCACGGGGATCTGAAAGACGCCTTCCGTAAAAGTGAGCGGGCGATGCAAATCTGGGAGGCGGCCCGGGTGGTCTGTGGGGGAGGCGAGGTTGATGCGCAAGCCTGGAAGCGGGTAGTGTTCGCCCAGTTCCATGACTATATCCCCGGCAGTTCCATTTGGGAGGTCTACGAGGAGGGGGTCCCCGAACTCCGACGGGTTGCCGACGAGGCACTGAAATCCGCAG
>JBMTJR010000103.1:0-7977 GCA_049438565.1 Kiritimatiellia bacterium | reverse complement strand
CTCAGAATCAGCGGGGAGGAAATGGATGGGAATTTAAAAGAGAGGCGATGTACAGCAATCAGCACAATCAGATTGCGGGCATAAAAATTGAGGATCTTCCGGACCGGGTCGCCGTGGAGATGCTTGTGGAGTGGAAAGGAAATGTGAACATGCAGATCGGATTTTGGGGTCAGGATTTAAATAATATAAACCAGAACTGCTACACGCTCTGGATCCAGAACGGATATCTGCGCTGTTACCGGAATTATGACAAAATCGGCCGCAACGATCTGGGAAATACGCAGGTGCGGGATGAAATGAGTGACGGACAACTCGAGGTGCGCCTGCTCCTCAACCGGGAAAAAAAAGAGGTGACCGTGCTGTTTGACGGCTCCCTGGTGGCGAGATGGAACGACAGCTTCGACGGACGGATTGTGGGAGACGGCCTTCTGCTCGGATCCATGGGGAACAGTCCGACCCGGGTTTCCCGGATCCGGGTGAGGAAATGGGACGGGGAGTTTGATCTGGAAGCACCTGAAAAGCCCGGTGATCTGGATGAGCTGATCACCAACAACGGAGATATGTTTGCGGGGAAGGTATTGAAAATCTCCTCGGGACTACTGTACTTTCAAAATGAATTTGCGGAATTTCAGGTGCCGCTGGAGCGCATAGAGGAACTCACCCTGGCCCGCAATACCCGGAGCACGCCGCGGCTGCAGACCGGAGATGTTGAAATCATGTTTCCGAACAAAGAGCGGATCACCCTTCAGTTGAAGAAACTGGACTCCGCCTCATTCCTCGGCTTTTCCGAGGCGACCGGAGAGGTGAAGCTGCGGAGAAATTATTTTTCCGCCCTGAAACTGAATCCCTACGATGAACGTCATCTCGAGGAGGAGGAGGACTGGTAGGCGCCTGGCCGGAGGATTGAAATCATGATGATGCTGTTCAGTCCCTTCCTTATCCTGTCCCTGTTCTTCGGAGGGGCGGATTCTCTGTCCGCAACCATCAATCCGGAGATGTACTGGGAGCAGCTGGGCATTGCCTACGAACCGGAACGGATTGCGGCGTATCTTCAGTCGGCGGACCCGGTGGACCGGGAGGCTTTGGACCGTTGGGTTCGGGGTCTGGGTGCCGGAAAGTTTTCGGACCGTGAGGAGGCCAGCCGTCAACTGGAGGCCTTCGGGGAGGCGGCCCGGCCGGTGCTGACCCCTGCAGCCAAAAGGCGGGATCCGGAGGTGGCGAAACGGGCAAGGCAGCTTCTGCAGAAAATCAATTCCGCTCAACAGGAGCGGGAACAGATCCCGCCGGAGATCGTCCTGCTCAGTCTTTCCCGCATGGAGGATCCGCAGGCCGAGGTGCTGCTGCGCAAGTTTGCCGCAGAGGGAGGGAATCCGCTCGCCCAGCAGGCGGCCCGGTATCTCCACGGCGGAGCGGACACTGCGGAAGAGGGGAGTCTCCAGGAAGATGCCGGCGCCGGTTTGGCTTCGGACACCTGTCTGATTCTGCAATTCCGTCCCCGGGACCGGGAAACCCGGATCCTGAACTGGGTGCATGAATCCACGGCGGTCCAGAAAATCCTGTGGGAATGGATCGGAGCCTGGGGAGATATCCGGCTGCAGCAAATCACGGTCGGCATCAATGAGGGGCTGTTCCGGCAGCAGAATCCCGAAGTGATTCTCCGGGTGAAAATGAATTATGATCCCGAACGACTTTCGAAGTGGCTGGAAGCCTCCGGGTTCCGGGTTCTGGATGCGGAGGCCCCGCGCCTGCTCCAGAACCGGAATGCCACCCTGTTCCTTCCGGATGACCGGAGTTTGACCCTTTCGCTGGATTTGGGAAACACCCATCTGTCGGATGCCGGGGCGTGGCGGGCTCGGTTTGAAACGCTGACCGGGAGCCGCGCGCCGGAGGCGCTGTCCGACAGAATCCGCGATCTTTCGGAATCTTTTCCGGTTTGCGGCGCAATGAAGGTGAGCGCTGAAACTATGCAAAACGCCAAGGATTTTTCAGGACTCAGAACAGCCGCCTTCGGTGTGAAGCTTCTGGAGGAGGATCTGGCCCTCCGACTGAATCTGGACTTCGAGAGTGTTCAAAGCCGGGAGCTTTTCGCGGAGGTTCTGGCGGGCGAACGGAAACAGATTCAAGAGCTCCTGCATGCGGAGAATGAATTGCAGATTGGACCTCTGCGGGAGGCGCTTGAGAGTTTGCAGATCGCGTCGACAGAGGAAAGTATGGAACTCCGGGGGCGCCTGTCTGAAAAAATGATTTTCTTCATGCTCGAATCGGTGGAGGAACATCTGGCGAGACGCCGTGCCCGGCGGAATAATCAACATCAAAGACTGCAGATGCGGCAGGGTGTGGTTTTTTGAGTTTTGAGCATCAGTTAAAACAGGCGGCGATGGAAAGGGGCTTTGACCTGGCGGGCATCGCCGCGGTTCAGCCCGCCCGTCATGCCGCCGCTTTTCGCGAGTGGCTGAAACAGGGGTATCATGCGGATATGGACTGGATTGCCCGGAATCCGGAACTTCGCAGCGAACCGGCGCGCTGGCAGCCCGAGGCGAAAAGCATGCTGGTGCTGGGCGTTTCCTATGCCACCCAGAAACCGGATCCCTCTGTTTGGAACGACCCGCTGCGGGGCCGGATTGCCCGATACGCCTGGGGCCGGGATTATCACAAAGTCATCCGCCGCCGTCTGGCGGACTTGTCCGGCTGGATCACCGAAAATGGTCCCCGGGGCTGCCGGACCTTTCCCTTTAACGATGCCCGTCCGGTGATGGAGCACGATGCGGCACTGGCGGCCGGACTGGGATTCATCGGGCGCAACACGCTGCTGATTCATCCGGAGTGGGGCTCCATGCTTTTCCTGGGCGGGCTGCTGCTCAGCTGCGAACTCAAAGCGGATCCTCCGACCCCCGGAAGCGGGGCCGCATTTCTTTCCGAAAGTCGGAAAACCGCAGATTGCGGATCCTGTACCCGCTGCCTGAACGCCTGTCCCACGCATGCCTTCCCGGCGGAATATATCCTCAACAGCCGACTGTGTATTTCTTATCAGACGATTGAAAACCGCGGAGAGATCCCCGAGGCCCTGCGTCCGAAATTCGGCAACTGGATTTTCGGCTGTGATGTGTGTCAGGAAGTCTGCCCCTGGGTGAAACGCTTCAGCCGGCCCGGGAGAAGTCCGTGGCTGACTCCGGAGGCGGACCGGATGGCGCCCCGGCTGACTGAATTGGCGGAACTGGATGAGGATGGATTTCTCGCCCGCTTTGCCGGGACGCCGGTCATGCGCACCAAGCGCAGTGGACTCCTCCGGAATGTGGCCGTGGCCCTCGGCAACAGCGGAAGCCCGGAGGCGGAGGCCTCTCTGGAAAAACTGGCTGCGGACCCCTCCGCCCTGATTGCCTCGCACGCCCGCTGGGGACTCAAACGGCTGAAGGAACTCCGGTGCGAAGGCTGAAAGCCAGACCTGAGTTCCATATTGTGACACCCGGGTAAAAAATCGTAATCGTGATCGTAATCGTGGTCGTAATCGAACCTCAAAAAACCGATTACGATTACGATTACGATCAAGATTACGATTTAAGCGGATGGGACACCCAAATTCAACCCCCACCTCAATGGTTACAGGGGGTTTCAAGCGCGTTTCCCGGCTAGGTTGAAGTCAGGAAACGGCTGAAGGAACTCCGGTGCGAAGGCTGAAAGCCCGACTTTAAAATCCGATCAGATCCGCGAACACGCCGGAGAATTTCACGATAAGTCCGGTAAACACTACACTGACCATGGTCATGAGTTTGATCAGAATATTCAGGGAGGGACCGGAAGTATCTTTGAAGGGATCGCCGACGGTGTCGCCCACTACGCCCGCCTTGTGTGCGGGCGAGTTTTTGCCGCCGTGATGCCCTTTTTCGATATACTTTTTGGCATTGTCCCAGGCTCCGCCCGCATTGTTGAGCATGCAGGCGAGGGTGAACCCGGTGCAGAGTCCGCCCGCGAGCATGCCCATGACCCCCGCCACGCCCAGCAGAAGTCCGGTGACCACCGGAACCGCGACCGCCAGGAGAGAGGGCAGAATCATTTCCCGCTGGGCTCCTTTGGTGGAGATGTCCACGCAGCGGGCGTAGTCGGGTTTTTGCGTGCCTTCGAGGATGCCGGGAAATTCTTTAAACTGCCGGCGCACCTCGGTCACCATATCCCCGGCGGCGCGTCCTACCGCTTTCATGGTCATGGCGCAGAACACAAAACACATCATGGAACCGATAAACAGTCCGCACAGCAGTCTCGGATTGAGCAGCGTCACATCGTAGGCGGCAATAAAATCCGCGATATGCGCCTGCTGCACCACCAGCCCCAGCACGTCGCCGTCGCTGGAGATGGCTTTGGCGCCGTGGCGGATAAGGGTGGCGTCGGGCAGGGCGGCCGCCATGGTTTCTGAACTGTTGAAGAAAAGCGTGTTGTCCACCCGGAAGCCCGCATCGCCGGCGAGCTTACCGATCCAGAGTTTCACTTCCTCCACATAAGCCGCGAGCAGGGCCATGGCGGTCAGCGCAGCGGATCCGATGGCGAATCCTTTGCCGGTAGCGGCAGTTGTGTTGCCCAGCATGTCGAGTTCATCGGTGCGGTCGCGCACTTCTTTTCCCAGCCCGGCCATTTCGGCATTGCCGCCCGCATTGTCGGCGATCGGACCAAACGCATCGGTGGCCATAATGATGCCCAGGGTCGAGAGCATACCCACGGCGGCGAAACCGACACCGTAGAGACCATGGGACATGTCGGTGAAGCCTCCGGAGAGTCCAAACGCAAACAGAATACCCAGCACCACGATCACTACCGGCATTCCCACGGAGAACATGCCCACCGCGACCCCGTCAATAATGGTGGTGGCCGGACCCATTTCCGCCTGTTTGGCGATCCCCTGGGTGGGGCTGTAGGCATCGGAAGTGTAGTATTCCGTGGATTGACCGATCAGCACGCCGGAAATCTGACCGGCCACCACGGAGCCGAAAATTCCCCAACTGATAAATCCGCTGAACACCATCAGCAACAGCACTGCCAGCACGATCAGGGAGGCGCTGACGGTGCCGATCAGCAGGGAGCGCAGGAGATCTTTGGGGCCGGCATTTTCGCGGGTGCGGACGGTGAGGATTCCGAACAGGGAAGCGACAATGCCCACGCCCGCAACCAGCATGGGCGCGATGATGGCGTTCATATCGAGAATCGGCAGGGCTGCGCCGAGGGCGGCGGTGGCCAGAATGGAGCCGCAGTAGGATTCGTAGAGATCGGCGCCCATGCCGGCCACATCGCCGACATTGTCGCCCACGTTGTCGGCAATAGTGGCGGGGTTGCGGGGATCATCCTCGGGAATTCCCGCCTCGACCTTGCCCACCAGATCCGCCCCCACATCCGCCGCTTTGGTGTAAATGCCGCCCCCCACCCGGGCAAACAGAGCCTGCAGGGAGGCACCCATTCCGAAGGTGATCATGGTGGTGGTGATTTCCATCATTTTGGCACTCAGCCAGCGCGGATTCTGGAGCATATCCGCGGTGAAGGCTCCTTCCAGTCCGGCTTTAACCATCAGGCGCTCTCCGAGGCTCCAGATATTGTGGTCATAGAAAAAGTTCAGCAGTCCGTACCAGATGGCAATGTCCAGCAGTCCGAATCCGACCACCACCAGCCCCATCACCGCCCCGGAGCGGAAGGCGAGTTTCAATCCGCGGTCCAGACTGGTCCGGGCGCCGTTGGCGGTCCGGGCCGAGGCCAGCGTGGCCGTCCGCATGCCAATGTATCCGCAGAGACCGGAGAAAAATCCACCGGTGAGAAACGCGACTGGCACAAATACATTCTGGATCCCCGCCATGGCAAGCAGGGAGAAAACCACAAACAGGGCGGCAAAGACGATGCCGACCACCCGGTATTGAGCCCGCAAGTAGGCCATGGCCCCCTCGCGGACGTGACCGGCGATTTCCTGCATCAGCTCGGTTCCCTCCTCCTCCTGCTTCATCCAGCGGAAAAAGCGGCGGGCCATTCCCAATGCGATCAGCGCGGTGAGCGGGACCAGCCACCACACACCCGGAACCGCACGCATTCCTCTGGGGGTTTCCAGGTTAGGTTTCAGCAGGGCCTGCAAAGGGATCCCGATGATGCAAAGCTCAAAAAACAGAACCAGAACCAAGGCCACGGGATCATGACGGAGCAGTTTGATCAATTTCTTCCATTCGCGGGAAACGTCGGTGGAGTCAGGGAGTGTCAACATATGGCATCCGGGTTATTTATTAATTAGACATTAAGTATCCTAAATATAGTTTATGGAACTGTCAATCCCCGAGCGAAGCAGACCGGAAAGAAGGGCGCGGACGGTTTCGGGATTTCGGAGGAGGATCGCCCGACTTAAGGTTTCGGGGAGTTGTTTTCGAAGAATCGGAGGATGACGGGCCGCACCTGTTCCGGAAAACGGAGCACAGCGCTGCAGTGTCCGGCCTGGGGAATGATCCAAAGTTGAGAGTGGCCGGGGGCGAGCCGCTGCAGTTTACGGCTGTGAGAGGGCGGGATCACCCGGTCCTCTTCCCCGTGGATGAAGAGCAGAGGCAGTTCCTGCAGACGGACCACCGCATCCCGGGCATCATAGGAGCTGGACACAAACAGCGGACGGAAAAGCCGCAGAGGCTGCAGAAACCAGGGAAATTGTTTCATTTTGTCCGCGGCGATCCGTCCGTGACTGCTGAAGGTGGAGTCGATGAGGGCCGCGTTCACTTTCACCCCGCTGCGCATCATGCTTTGCAGGGCCACGGTGCCGCCAAGACTTTGTCCCCATACAAAAAGCGGCGTGTCCTCCGCGTCCGCCCGCCGGCCCGCCACTTCGAGGGCGGCCAGGCCGTCGCGGATCAGTCCGGTCCGCGTGGGGCGGCCTTCGGACGCTCCATAGCCCCGGTAGTCAAACACCATGAGATGATACCCGGCGGCGGGCAGCCAGTCTGCGAACTGGACATGGGTGCTCATGTTTTCCGCATTTCCATGAAAATGCAGCACGGTTCCTTTGGTTTCGCCTTCGGCGGGCAGCCACCATCCGTGGAGTGTCACCCCGTCGGAAGACTGGAAACGCAGCGGTTCATAGCGCAGTCCGCGCTGGTCCGGGGCCGGGGCCATGCGGCGGGAGGGCTGATAAAAAATCCCGTTGGCGCAGCCGGTCAGCCAGAACAGGCTGCCGATCAGACCGCAGAGAAGCAGGCTCCGGCCCGGATTAAACTTTTTGCGGAATCCAGTCGCTTCCATGGTGAAGGAGGGGGGTGAAGTCGTCATAAGGAGTTGCTTTGGAGGTGGGGGTCCACACCTGATTCTGAATCAGCTGAAGCACGGACTGTAAACCCTCTTCCGCCTGCGGAGCCAGAGCCGGCTCCTCCGCCCATCCTTCAATTCCGGTGTCTTTGGTGGATTTGGGCAGGTTGAAATAGCAGACCTCCAGCGGACGCGAGGCATCGATTTCCGGCTGTCCGGCGGCCAGCCAGCGGTACAGTGGCAGCTGAAGATCGATCCATTGCCGGGTCCGGTCTCCCAGCTCCAGCTGAATGCTTTCCCGTCCCTCGCGCGGCGGACCGAGATGGGTTTTGGCCGGAGGCTCCGGCTGGTCATGGGTTTTGTAATCGATGATTCTGTATCCTTTTTCCGGGTGAACATCCACCCGGTCCAGCGTACCGTGGATCGGGATCCCGGCGCAGGTTCTTTTCACTTTCCATTCGCTGAAGCGGGTCCGCCATCCCTCTTCCCAGAGAGCCAGCTGCACTTCTCCGGCGGCCCGCAAGCGGGCCCGCGCGGCGTGCTCGAAGATGGTCAGAGACATTCGCGCCTCCGAACCGTAGCTGCGGCGGATTCTTTGCGAAAGCTCTGCCTCGCAGCGCGCCTGCCAGTGTTCCGGACTGCAGGGGCCCTGGTCCACCACGGCTTTGAGCACTTCGTGCAGCAGGGTGCCAAAGGCACTGGCGCCGGGTTCACTTTCAATGTCGTCCCGCA
>JBMTJR010000102.1:0-8022 GCA_049438565.1 Kiritimatiellia bacterium | reverse complement strand
ACGGTGGGGATGGTCGCCGATCTGGTGCTGAATGTGGCGCGGGAGGCGGCGGAGGTTCAGGCCCTGATTGGTTCTGATGTGGATCCTCACTTATACCGTCCCACCCGCAATGATGTGGTGCAGCTGCAACAGTCCGACATGATTTTCTACAACGGCATGATGCTGGAGGGGAAAATGCAGTCTGTTCTCGAGCGGATGGCCCGCCGGGGCAAACCCGTGGTGGCCGTCACTGCGGAACTGGAGGCGCAGGGGTATGGCATGAATGTGAGTGAAACCCATCTGGATCCGCACGTCTGGATGGATGTCCGCGGGTGGATGGCGGCGGTGGGGGCAGTGGAGAAAAGTCTCAGCGACTATGATCCCTCCCGCTCCGAATTCTTCCGGGGAAATGCCCGGGAGTTTTTGGAAAAACTGGAAAAACTGGATCGCTATGCCCGGGAGACGCTGTCCACGATTCCCGAAAACCGCCGGGTGCTGGTGACCGCGCACGATGCGTTTGGATATCTGGGCCGGGCCTACGGACTGCAGGTCCGGGGGATTCAGGGACTGAGTACCGAGTCGGAGGCGGGGGTTCGGGATATTGAGGATCTGGTCAGTTTCCTGTCGGACAATGAGATTCAGGCCGTGTTTGTGGAAACCTCGGTTGCAGATAAAAATGTGCGTGCACTTGCGGAAGGCTGCAAAGCCCGGGGCCATGATGTTCAGATCGGCGGCGGACTGTTTTCTGATGCCATGGGTCGGCCCGGCACCTACGAAGGAACCTACATCGGAATGATCGACCACAATGTCACTCTGATCACCAGGGCTCTTGGCGGCACGGCTCCGGAAAGAGGCATGCAGGGGAAACTGGGAGAGTAAGGGGGATCGCTTCGCGATGTCATTTGTCACTTGTCATTGGGAAAAAGGAACTTACGCTACCGTTGACGAATGACGAATGACGAATGACGAATGACCAATGACCCATGTCCCATGACCCCATGACCTTTCTCCCCACCCACCCTCCGCATTTCCCGCTTACCATCGACGACCTCACGGTTGCTTACAATGAAAAACCTGTTCTCTGGGATATCGATCTTGATATCCCGGAGGGAAAACTGGTCGGAATTGTGGGGCCCAACGGCGCCGGCAAAAGCACCCTGATCAAGGCCTGTCTGGATCTGGTCCCCCGCGCCTCCGGGAAAGTGATGATCTACGGACAGAGCTACCGCAAACAGCGTCGGCTGGTGGGATACGTTCCGCAGCGGGAAAGTGTGGACTGGGATTTCCCGGTCAGCGCCCTGGATGTGGTGGCGATGGGAACCTACGGACGCATCGGCTGGTGCCGGCCAGTAAGCCGCAAATTTAAGCAGGAGGCGATGGAGGCGCTGGACCGGGTGGGGCTGGCCGATTATGCTCACCGCCAGATCAGTCAGCTTTCCGGGGGACAGCAGCAGCGCGTTTTCCTGGCCCGGGCTCTGGCCCAGGATGCAAAGATTTACTTTATGGACGAACCCTTTTCCGCCGTTGATGCCGCCACGGAACATGCCATCGTCACCCTGCTGCATGAACTAAAAAATCAGGGAAAAACCTGTCTGGTGGTGCATCATGATCTGGCCACGGTAAAGGAATATTTTGACTGGCTGATCCTGTTGAATCTGCGGGTGGTGAAGGCGGGTCCGACGCAGGAAATCTTCACCCATGAAAATCTGAAAGCGACTTACGGGGGAAGTCTCAGTGCGTTGGTGGAGGCCGGAGAGGCACTGAAACGCACAGCGGGAGCCGCACACTGATGCAGCTCTCCGTCTTTTTTGCTGATTTGCTGGAGGTGCTGACTCTGCGGAACTACAACACCGCGCTGGTGGTGAAAAGCACCGTCCTGCTGGGAGCCTCCGCCGGACTGGCCGGAAGTTTTCTGCTGCTGCGCAAACGTTCGCTGATGAGTGACACGCTCTCGCACGCCTGTCTGCCGGGGATCGGTCTGATGTTTATTTTGCTTACGCTCAATGGAGGCAACGGAAAATCGCTTCCTTTCCTGCTTTTGGGCGCCACGGTCACCGGCGCACTGGGCGTGTTGTGGGTGACCCTGATCCGCAACACCACCCGGATCAAAGATGACGCCGCGATGGGAATCGTTCTTTCGGTGTTTTTCGGACTGGGGATTGTGATGCTGAGTCTGATTCAAACTATGGGGGGCGGATCGGCGGGACTCGAATCCTTTATTTACGGAAAAACCGCGTCGATGGTGCTGCAGGATCTGCATTTGCTGATCTGGACCGGGGGAATCAGTCTGCTGCTCTGTGTGGTGTTCCAGAAAGAATTCTGCCTTGTCTGTTTTGATGAAAATTTCGCCCGGGCGCTATCCTGGCCGGTGCACGCGCTGGATGCGCTGATGATGGCGCTGGTGGTTGCGGTGACCGTAGTGGGCATGCAGGCGGTGGGGTTAATTCTGATCATCGCCTTTATGATTATTCCGGCTGCCGCCGCCCGTTTCTGGACCGAGAATTACCGGCGGATGTGGGTGATCTCCGGAGTGCTCGGCGCTTTTAGCGGTTGGCTGGGCGCCTCGATCAGTGCGCTGCTTCCCCGTATGCCCGCCGGAGCGGTGATTGTGCTGGTTTCCGGTTTCTTCTTTGTATTAAGTTTGGTGTTCGGGACCTCCCGGGGAGTGTTCAAACAAAAACGGCGGCAGTGGCGGATGCGGCGTCGGGTGGGGCGTCAGCATTTGTTGCGGGCGGTATTTGAAATTCAGGAGGCGGATGCGCTGCCGGGAAATTCACCGGTTTCGATGAAAGAGCTGTCCCATAAACGCTCCTGGAGCCGGAAACGCCTGCAGCAACTGATTTCCGCTGCCCGGCGGGAGGATCATATTGAAGAAATAGAAGGGGACCGTCTTCAACTCTCCGAATCCGGATTTGCGGAGGCGGCGAGGTACACCCGGAATCATCGTCTGTGGGAACTGTATTTGATCCGGTTTGCGGATGTGGCGGCCGGACATGTGGACCGGGATGCCGACCGGGTGGAGCATGTGCTGGGTCCGGACCTGGTGCGTCAGCTGGAGGAGGGACTGGACGCCTCCCTGCACGGCATGAAACTTCCGGAAAGTCCTCATTCTTTGAAAAACGGGGAGGGGATCTGATGATCTGGATGGAGACAGACACCTGGATTGTGGCCGTGGGCATCTGCTGTGCGGTGGCCTGCGCCCTGCCGGGTTGTTTCCTGGTTCTGCGGAAAATGAGCATGATGGGGGATGCAATCAGTCATGCGGTGCTGCCGGGACTGGCCCTGGCCTTTCTTTTGACCGGAAGCCGGGCGAGTTTTCCCATGTTTCTCGGGGCGGCGGTGGTGGGCTTGCTCACAGCGCTGTTTACGCAGTGGGTGAGTCAATTCGGAAACGTGGATCGCGGGGCGGCCATGGGAATTGTCTTCACAATCCTCTTCGCGCTGGGTTTGGTGCTGATTGTGCAGGCGGCGGACAAAGTGGATTTGGATGCAGGCTGTGTGCTGATGGGGAATATTGAAATTTCGGCCGAAGACATGATCCGGATAGGGAACCAGGACCTCTCCCGGCCTTTTGTGGTGCTGGGATCGGTGATGATCCTGAATTTGCTCATTATTCTCGTGCTGTTCAAAGAATTCCGGATCGCGGCCTTTGATCCGGAACTGGCAACCACCACCGGTTTTCACGCCGGATTTATGCACTATCTGCTTATGATGATGGTTGCGGTTACCACTGTGGCCTCCTTCGAGGCGGTGGGCAGTATCATTGTGATTGCCATGCTGGTGGTGCCTGCCAGTTGTGCCTGGATGATGACGGACCGACTGGGACTGATGCTGTTCCTCAGCGCGGTGATTGCCGCTCTCAGCGCAGTGCTGGGGCATGTGGCGGCGATCACGGTTCCCCCGCTGGTGGGATTCCCGGGTGTTTCCGCCAGCACTTCCGGAATGATGGCCACAGTCTCCGGACTCCTCTTCCTGCTGATCTGGATCTTTGAGCCGCGACGGGGACTGATTCGCAAGTGGGTTCCCAGTCCTAAAATCTCCAAACCGCAACCGGACATAATTTAAGGGTTCCGGAGGCAACCTTTTCCCGCAACTCTTTGCTTCGGGGCGCAGATGTCGCCGTATTCGAATTCCCGGGAACATGGCCCCAGGGAATTAGGACATGAGAAAAGATTCGCCCCGGCCGGGGCGGGTATACCGGGCAATCATAGTGCATTCGGTCACCCCGGAATTCCTTCTATCTTTTTGCATCATTCCTCTTGCCATTAATCTTTTAAATAGGATATAGGATGTCTCGTATGAGTATTATAACCGTCTATCCGGCCGCGAGGCGGGGGATTCAGGTCAGACCATGAGTTCAGGTCTGTTGATTGCGGGTGGATTTATGGCGCTTTTGGGCGCCCTTTTGGGGTTGGTTCTCGCGCTGGCCTCCAAAAAACTGGCGGTGGAGGAGGATCCCCGGATTGATGAGGTCGAGGAGATGCTGCCGCATGCCAACTGTGGAGCCTGCGGATTTCCCGGTTGCCGTCCTTTTGCGGAGGCACTGGTCAAAGGGGAGGCCCCTCCGTCGAAATGCACGGTGAGCAGTGCCGAGGGAGTTGCAAGTATTGCATCGTTTCTGGGTGTGGATGCGGGCTCCTCTGAGAAGCGGGTGGCGCGTCTGGCCTGTGCGGGCGGGAAAAATGTGGCGCGTTTCAAGGCGGACTATCAGGGTCAACCCTCCTGCCGGGCCGCAGACGCCGCCGGAGGGGGGGGAGGTGGCAAAGCCTGTTCCTGGGGATGTCTGGGACTGGCGGATTGTGAAAGCTCCTGCACCTTTGATGCCATTCACATGAACGAACAGGGGCTGCCGGTGGTGGACGAAAAAAAATGTGTGGCCTGTAATGACTGTGTGCTGGCCTGTCCGCTGGATCTTTTTTCACTGCAGCCGGTCCGTCATCAGCTGTTTGTCGCCTGCAAAAGTCTGGCCGAAGGGGATCAGGCCCTCGCGGAATGTGAAGTGGCCTGCACCGCCTGCGGACGCTGCGCCGCCGATGCTCCGGAAGGGCTGATCCGCATCGAAAATCACCTGGCCCGGATTGATTACAGTCGGAATCAGCTGGCGAGCCGCTTCCCCATTGAACGCTGTCCTACCGGCGCGATCGTATGGATTGAGAATGAGGTCTTCCATAAAGGCGCGGCCGCCAAAAAGATCATTCGCAAAGAACCCCTGCCCATCCTTTCAGAAACGAACCCCTAGGGAAAAAATTATGAGCAAATCCACTGAGCCCCACGTAAAATATCCCGGTATCCCTGAAGCGATGGACGGGAATACCGCCGTCATTATGTGTGAACGCGAATCGAGCGATGCCGCGGGCGCCTATCCCATCACCCCCTCCACCCAAATGGGCGAGTACTGGGCGGAGCAGGCGGGGGCCGGGCATGTGAATGTGTCGGGACGTCCGCTGATTTTTGTGGAGCCGGAGGGAGAACACGCGGCGGCCGGTGTGACCGCCGGGATGTCGATGACCGGTTTGCGGGCTTCGAATTTCTCTTCGGGGCAGGGGATTGCCTATATGCATGAATCCCTCTATGCGGCGGTGGGCAAACGGTTGCCCTATATCCTCAACGTCGGCTGCCGGGCCATCACCAAATCCACGCTGAATGTGCATGCGGGTCATGATGATTATCATTTGATGGACGACACCGGGTTTTTCCAGGTCATGGCCAAGAGTGCGCAGGAGGCGGCGGACCTGAATCTGATTGCCCGGAAAATCGCCGAACTTTCGCTGACGCCCGGCGCGGTGGGGCAGGACGGTTTTCTCACCACCCACCTGATTGAAACCCTGAAAGTTCCGGAGCGCGATCTGGTTGAGGAATATCTGGGACATCCGGAAGACATGATCGATACGCCTACTGCGGCCCAGCGCATGATGTACGGCCCTAAACGCCGCCGGGTTCCGGAACTCTGGGATGTGGACAATCCGGTGGTCGCCGGCTGTGTGCAGAATCAGGATGCGTATATGCAGTCGGTGGCCGCGCAACGTCCTTATTTCTTCGACCATATCCGGGATTTCACCGATGCCTGCATGAAAGAGTACGGCGAATTGACGGGGCGGAAGTATGCCCGGGTCAGCTCGTACCGGATTGAGGACGCGGAATATCTGATTCTCGGTCAGGGATCCGTGGTCGGCACTTCGGAAGCCGTGGTGGATTATCTCCGGGAGACCCGCGGACTGAAAGTCGGGGTGGTGAATCTTACGATGTGGCGTCCGTTTCCCAGCGATCTGATCGGCAAGTTGATCATGGGCCGGAAGGGAGTAGTGGTACTGGAGCGGACCGATCAGCCTCTGGCAGAAGATCTGCCGGTGATCCGCGAGATCCGGGCCACGGTGAGCAAGTGTCTGGAAAACGGCATGCAGAAAGAGCCGGTCTATCCCCATCATCCCACCTACAAAAAGCTGAGCGATGCTCCGGTGCTTTATTCCGGATGTTTCGGAATGGGAAGCCGGGATCTGCAGCCGGACGGAATTATTGGTGCGGTGGAAAATATGCTGCCTGAGGGCGGCCACCGGAAATTTTTCTATCTTTCCATCGACTTTGTCCGCGACAAAGGCGCGACCCCGAAACAGGAAATTCATATGCAGCAAATCCGGGAGGGGTACCCGGAGGTCAAACATCTGGCGGTGAAAGGATCGGAAAATCCCGATCTTCTGCCCAAGGGCGCCATCACCGTGCGTATGCACTCCGTAGGAGGCTGGGGGGCAATCACCACCGGAAAAAATCTGGCCATTACCCTGAATGATCTGCTGGGATATGACATCAAGGCCAACCCCAAATATGGATCGGAAAAGAAAGGGCAGCCCACCACCTATTATTTGTCCGCCGCCCCGGAACCGATCAAGATCAACTGCGAATACAACTATGTGGATGTGGTTTTAAGTCCTGACCCCAATGTGTTCGGACACTCCAATCCGCTGTTTGGTCTGAAAGAGGGCGGGGTATTCATTATCCAGAGTGATTTGGAATCAGACCTCGCCGTCTGGCAGAGTATTCCGATTCAATATCAGCGTTACATCCGCGAAAAGAAAATCAGAGTCTACTATGTCGATGCGTTCAAGGTGGCCCGGGAGGAGGCCGCCGATCCCGAACTGCAGCTGCGGATGCAGGGCAACGCATTCCAGGGAGCCTTTTTTAAGGCCTCTTCGATGATGGAATCCGCCAAACTTACGGAGGAGACGCTGTTCCATGCGATCCGGGATCAGCTGACCAAAAAGTTCGGCGGCAAAGGCGCGCGGGTTGTGGAAAACAACATGAAAGTGGTGCGTCGCGGATTTGACGAACTCAAACAGCTGCCGGAGCTGGAACTCAGCACGCCTGCCGAAGAGGAAATGAAAAAAGCGGTGAACATGCCGGTGATGCTTAAACGCATGCAGGCCAGCACCGATGCCAAAACCGATATTCACCGGTTCTGGGAGCAGACCGGAAGCTTTTATGCCGGAGGCAAACCCAACGACAACCTCGCGGATCCCTTCAATGCGGTCAGTCTGATTCCGGCCGCCACCGGGGTGTTCCGCGACATGACGAGTATTCGTTTCAACCATCCGGTGTGGGTTCCGGAAAACTGCACCGCCTGCGGAGACTGTTACACGGTCTGTCCGGATTCGGCGATTCCCGGTCTGGCCTGTACGGTGCAGGATGCGTTTGCCACTGCGGTGAAAGGCATGCAGAAAGCCGGACTCGAAACCGGCCGTCTGCCCACGGCCCTGCGCACCCTGGAAAAGAAAATGCGTAATGCCACTTCGGGGGCCAATGGGTCTTCGGTGGATGTGGGTCCCCTGCTTGAGGAGGCCATGTCCTCCATGCTGGCGGACACGCCTGCGGCAGAGCGTGAAGGATTGAAAAAGGAATTTGACGGGTTCCGGGAACACCTGGGCGGATTTAAATTCTCCCTCACCAAGCCGTATTACAATCAAAAGGAAAAACAGCAGCCCGGTTCGGGAGGCCTGTTTGCCATCACGGTGAATCCGTATACCTGCAAAGGCTGTATGCTTTGCGTCGATG
>JBMTJR010000101.1:0-8065 GCA_049438565.1 Kiritimatiellia bacterium | reverse complement strand
GGGTTTGATGTCGACTGCAGTTTGGAGACCCGGGAGTGGGAGAGTCTGAAACTGTCCGATGTGCGGCAGGCGCTTGCCCTCGGAAATGCCTACGTGCAGAAGGGGGACCGGACGCTGATGTTCGACCGTGACGCGACGCGTCAGATGCTGGAAATGTTCCGCGATTCGGGCGGAGAGTCGGGCGGAGAGGGGTCCTTTCATCTGCCGTCGGTGCAGGGGGCCTATGTGCGCGCCACCCTCGACAGTCTGGATGGTGTGGACGTGGAGGCCTCTGCCCGCTGGCTGGAAAATGTGGAGAAACAGAACCGTCCCTCCAAAATCGAGCCGGTCCCGCTTTCTCCGCATTTGAACGCCAGTCTGCGGCCCTATCAGCAGGAGGGGGTCAACTGGCTTCGTTTTCTGGAGCGCAGTGGATTTGCCGGAATTCTGGCCGACGAAATGGGGCTGGGGAAGACCCTGCAGACTCTGGCCTGGCTGCAGCTGGAGCGGGACCATCCGGAGGCAAAAGGCCGGCCGGCCCTGATTGTATGTCCCACCTCTCTGGTGGAGAACTGGATTGAGGAGGGGCAGAAATTCACCCCCAATCTCCGTTTTCTGAATCTGACCGGTTCCCCGGCCCAGCGGGACCGGGCCTGGGAGGAGCAGCGGGAGGAGGCGGATGTGTGGGTCACCAGTTATGCGGTGCTGCAGCGGGATCTGGTGCGTTATGTGCAGAGTGAAATTTCCGTGATGGTGCTGGATGAGGCGCAGCACATCAAAAACCGCAATACGCATAACGCAAAGTCGGTGAAAAAAGTGCAGGCGCACTGCCGTCTGGTGCTTACCGGAACCCCGGTGGAGAATTCAGTCATGGATTTATGGTCGATCATGGACTATCTCATGCCCGGATATCTGAGCACGCATGAGCTGTTCAAACAGCGCTTTGAGGCGCCTATCCGCTCCGGAGGTCCGGAGGCGGTGGATGCGCAGGAACGGCTGCGGAAAAAACTTCAGCCTTTCCTGCTCCGCCGCCTGAAAAAGGATGTGGCCAAAGACCTGCCGCCCAAAATTGAGAAAGTGGCCTATTGCCGCATGACCCAGGATCAGAAACTTGTGTACCGGGAGCTGGTGAGCAAATCCCGGGATAAAATTGAGGCGATGGTCTCCAGTCAGGGCTTCCAGAAGAGCCGGATGGAAGTGCTGAAGACGCTGCTGCAATTGCGACAGGCCTGCTGTCATCTGGATCTGCTGAAAATTCCAGGACTGAAAAGTCAGGCCCCCTCCGGCAAACTGGAGATGTTCCGGGAAATGATTGAAGAGGCGGTGGACGGTGGACACCGGGTGCTCGTGTTCTCCCAGTTTACCTCCATGCTGAAGATTCTCAGTCAGGAGCTGGAGGCGATGGATGTGCGCACCTGCTATCTCGACGGATCCACCAAAAACCGGATGGACATGGTGCGGAAATTCCAGGGGGATGCCTCGATTCCCGTGTTTCTGATCAGCCTGAAAGCCGGGGGAACCGGACTCAACCTGACCGGCGCGGACATGGTGATTCACTACGATCCCTGGTGGAATCCGGCGGTGGAGAACCAGGCCACCGACCGGGCCTACCGGATTGGTCAGCAGAAAAACGTCTACAGCCTGAAACTGATCACCCGGGAATCGGTGGAGGAAAAAGTGCTGGCCCTCCAGCAGCGCAAACAGCAGGTGATCGACGCGACTCTGGACAGCGATGCGGCAATGATGCAGTCGCTGGACTGGGAGGATGTTCAGGAACTGCTGACAATATGAAGTCTGCGTCTGGGACTTTTTCAGAGTTCCAGGAAGTTTTTCATCAGGGTCATTCCCTCCTGAGTCAGGACGGACTCGGGATGAAACTGCACCCCGAACACGGGAAGTTCTTTGTGGGCGAGCCCCATGATTTCGCCTTCGGCGGTCCAGGCGGTGACGCGGAGGCAGTCGGGCAGGGAGGCTTTCTCCACAATCAGGGAATGATAGCGGGTGGCATCGAAGGGATTGGGCATGTTCTGAAACACACTGGTGCCGTCGTGATGGATGGGACTGGTTTTCCCGTGCATGAGCCGGTCGGCCCGGATCACTTTTCCGCCGAAGGCATGTCCGATGGACTGATGTCCCAGGCAGACCCCGAAAACCGGCAGCTTGCCGGCAAAGTGGGTGATTACCTCCACACTGATACCGGCTTCGGCCGGGCTGCAGGGACCGGGACTGATGAGCAGGCGCTCCGGCCGCAGGGCCTCGATGCCGGCAATATCGATTTCATCATTGCGTCTTACCTCGACCTCCGCGCCGAGAATGCCGAGGTACTGCACCAGGTTGTAGGTGAAGCTGTCGTAGTTGTCGATGACCAGAATCATGCGGAGACTCCGGGAACAAAGGGCCCGACCCTTCCAGCTAAACAGAGGGGGCCTTCCTCCGACCCCCTCTGTTCAGGGCAGGGAACGGGACAACTGCCTCTTGGCCTTGACTTTCCCGCCTTCATCCACCATTATTCCCTCATGGTCGCACCCCTCACCAATCTGAAAGCCCTCTTCGCCGCGACCACGCGAAAAGCGGTTTCCTATCCATTGCAGTGCATTTTACCAACGTCGTCGACGTTTGGCGATTGGTCTTAAACATAAACATCCACCTTCGAATTCCAGCCATGAAAAAGTTTGTAGCCCTTTTCGCTGTGTTAGCCATCAGCCCTGCCTCAGCCGAGGTTCTTGTCAGCGACGACTTTCCGACCAACGGCACGCTCACCGGGACGACGCCATCCGTCGGCGGCATCTGGACCAGCATCAGCGGGACAGCGAACCAGATCCAAGTCGTCAACAATCGCGTCCAACTCACCGACGCAGCAAGCGAAGACAATGAGAGTGGTTTCGGCACCAGCTTCACGACCGGGAGCCTCTACTTCGGAATGGATCTGAGCGTCGCGGATCCCGGCACCTACACCGGCACCGACTTTGAATACTTCACGCACTTCAGCGGTAGCACCTTCACCGCCCGCACGGACATTGCGGCTTTCTCCGCCACTGGCTACCGCCCCGGGGTCGCCACGACATCATCGACGGCCGAAGCAATTTGGGCATCCAGCCTTTCGTACGGGACCGACTACCGGATGGTCGTCGGCTACGACTTCACGACCGGCCTGACAAGTTTGTGGATCGATCCCACGGCGATCACCGACACCAGCATCACCTCCACGACCGCGGTGACCGGCATAACGCTGGATGCCTTCAATTTCCGGCAATCGGCCGCAACGCCCAACCAAGACATTTCCATCGGCCAGCTGCGCGTTGCCACAACTTTCAATGAGGTTCTCCTCGCACCTCCGCCCACCATTCCTTCGCTCACCTGGTATGGTGATGGATTGACGCCCGGCGGCAGCGGCACTTGGTCGGCAGCCGGGAGCAACTGGTCTGACAACGGAGGGGCCGCCGGCGGTTGGGATCCCACCAAGGCAGCCGTGTTCGACACCACCGGCGGCACCGTGACCGTCGATGGAGCCGGCGTCACCGCCGAGACTGGAATAGATTTTGTCGTCGATGGCTACACCGTCACCGGCGGCGCGATCACCCTCGGTGCAGGCGGCAACGCGGTCACCGTCGCCGACGGGGCGACCGCCACGATTGACAGCGTGCTCACCGGCACGGTCACCAGCTTTGAGAAGGCCGGTGACGGCACGCTGATCCTTGGCGGAGCCAATACCTTTGTGGGCCCAGCCAGCATCAGCGGCGGTCGGCTGCAGGTTTCCAGCGATGCCGCCCTCGGTGATACCAGCAACGGCCTGGCTCTTGCCGGCGGCACGTTCGCCCCGACGGGCTCGATCACGCTCGGCGTCGGCCGGGCGGTCTCCGGAGCGGGTAATCTCGATATTGCCGACGGGCAGACGCTCACCGTGAACGGTGATTACAGCGCTGACACCACCATCGTGAACACCGGCACTCTCGACCTTCAGGGGGCAACCCGCAATGTCGGCAGCCTGAACTTCAATGCTGCCGGCACCGTCACCGGCGCTGGAGCCCTCACCGGCTCGGGTGTCACCGCGGCCGCCCTGACCAGCGGCACGGCTACTGTCGTGCCGTCCATCGATTTGGGGACAGGATCGACCACAGTTGGCGTCGGCACTGGTGCCACGCTCGATCTGCAAGGAGGCGTCACCTACGCTGGGACGCTCACCAAAGAAGGTGGGGGCCTTCTCATCATGGGGAGCGGCTCTTCGATTGACCGGCTCTCGGTCGGCCGCGGCGGCTTCTCCTTCACCGACGGTGGCGTGATCCGCGTCAGCGAGGCAGGGGCCCTCGGGAGCAATGAAGTGTTCTACAACTACGGCACCGTCGAACTGACCGCGCCCGTGACGATGGCCAACGGCATCTCCTTCGGCGGCCGTATTGGCACCGAAGCGGTGATCGGCGGGGCGGGCGGCAACGAGGCCCTGACGGTTGACGGAGCCGTGCGTTTCTACGGCCCGACTGCAACCTTCGGCACCGAGACGGCGGTCGATGTCAACAACACGACCACGATCAACGGCGGCGTCACCCTGATCCCAGACGCCAACATCACTGGATGGACCCTCGGCGGCTCCGGCACGCTCAATCTCACTGCCGATAGCAGTGCCACCTTCACGGCCCCGATCACTCTGACCGATACGGTCACCCTCAACCTCACCGGCAATATTGGTGGGAGCGTGAGTATCGCCGACGGAGTTGCCGCCACCTTGGGCGGATCGGGCGGACTCCTCGGCAGCCTTTCGCTGGGGGCTGACACCCAATTCATCTTCGACCTCACCAGCGCTCTCACCGTGGGCGATGATGCCGCCACCGATACAGTGTCTTTCGGACTCGGTTTCGGCATCGACAATCTCATCGGTCTGGATAGTTCCGTGGCGAACGGCACCTATACCATCATCGATGGTTTGGCCACATTCGACACCACCAACCTTGGCAATTTGGGTGCGGCTAATGCCTTTGATCTCGGCGGCGGCAAATCGGCCTACTTCACGGAAGGCAGCCTCCAAGTCAATGTCGTACCCGAGCCCAGCACCTACGCGTTTCTCTGTCTCGCGGCTGCAGGTCTCGGTGCCCACATCGTCCGCCGCCGTCGCCGGTAAGTGAATTTCCGCAAATCTGCGGCCCTGATGCCGCTGGAGAGGTGGGAAAGGAACGGGGCAATTTTTTAGCCACGGATTAAAGAGGATTTAAGAAGATAGTTTCCAACCGTGTGACCCCGACTGGAGACAACTGATTCCTCCTGAAAAAGACTCGCTTGTGGCCGGGGTCACACGGCCACAAGCCATCCTCTGATATCTTCTTTTATCTGTGGCTAAGGCTTAGTGAGGTTGCCTGGTTTTGGTGGACAGGTTGGTGTCTTATTTTCGATGTGCGTTGATTGAAGGCTACTACAACCAGAGAGAGTTGTCCACAGCCCTTTGTTTAGGCGAGAATGGGTTGTCTCTCTCGTCGGAGCCTGAACGAAGGGTTGTGGGCAACTCGGCGTCATGCCGCAGCCTCCTTTTTCTGTGCATTCTCCTCGTACCTATTCGGGGCGAGTCCGCCCAGGCTGGTATGGATACGCCGGGTATTATAGAACGCCTCGATGTATCCGAACACTGCCGATCGGGCGGCTGCGAAGCTCGGATATACCTTCTCCCGGACCTCCTCATGTTTGAGGGTGCCAAAGAACGACTCCATGGTCGCATTATCGAAGGGATTTCCCTTCCGACTCATGCTCGCGGTAATGCCATAGGCCTCCAGGCGGTCCCGGTAGGCTTTGCATGCATACTGACTTCCGCGGTTGCTGTGGCAGCCTGACCCTTCCTTTGCCCTCGAGGTCGATGCCGGGCAGGGGTGGGGTGAGCGGGCTGGCGCCGGGAGAGAGCACCAATCTGTCATAGGGAAGATTTTCCTCCGCCCCGCTTTTGAGATCGCGGACGTGTACGGTTTTGGCCTCGTGGTCAATGGCCAGGGCTTCGGTCCTGGCCCGTACCTTGAAGTGTAGAAGTTTGGTGAGAGAGGCGCGGGTTTGTAGGGCCAGATTCTGGCGGTCGGGGATTTCTCCTCCGATGTGATAGGGCAGGCCGCAGTTGGCGAAAGAGACGTCAGGCCCCCTTTCAATAAGGGTAAAAAGTGCTGGCCCTCCAGCAGCGCAAACAGCAGGTGATCGACGCGACCCTGGACAGCGATGCGGCAATGATGCAGTCGCTGGACTGGGAGGATGTTCAGGAACTGCTGACAATATGAAGTCTGCGTCTGGGACTTTTTCAGAGTTCCAGGAAGTTTTTCATCAGGGTCATTCCCTCCTGAGTCAGGACGGACTCGGGATGAAACTGCACCCCGAACACGGGAAGTTCTTTGTGGGCGAGCCCCATGATTTCGCCTTCGGCGGTCCAGGCGGTGACGCGGAGGCAGTCGGGCAGGGAGGCTTTCTCCACAATCAGGGAATGATAGCGGGTGGCATCGAAGGGATTGGGCATGTTCTGAAACACACTGGTGCCGTCGTGATGGATGGGACTGGTTTTCCCGTGCATGAGCCGGTCGGCCCGGATCACTTTTCCGCCGAAGGCATGTCCGATGGACTGATGTCCCAGGCAGACCCCGAAAACCGGCAGCTTGCCGGCAAAGTGGGTGATTACCTCCACACTGATACCGGCTTCGGCCGGGCTGCAGGGACCGGGACTGATGAGCAGGCGCTCCGGCCGCAGGGCCTCGATGCCGGCAATATCGATTTCATCATTGCGTCTCACCTCGACCTCCGCGCCGAGAATGCCGAGGTACTGCACCAGATTGTAGGTGAAGCTGTCGTAGTTGTCGATGACCAGAATCATGCGGAGACTCCGTTTTGTTGTCCACGGGCCAGAGAGAGGGCTTTGATCATGCCTTTTGCCTTGTTGACGGTTTCTTCAAATTCAGTTTCCGGAACCGAGTCGGCCACCAGTCCGGCTCCGGCCTGGACATAGGTGTGATTCCCCGCAAAAAAGCAGGTGCGGATGGTGATACAGCAGTCGAGATTTCCATCAAATCCGAAATAGCCGACCGCACCGCCGTACGGACCGCGCCGGTCGGGTTCGAGTTCGGCGATAATTTCCATGGCCCGGATTTTCGGGGCGCCGCTGAGGGTTCCGGCCGGAAAAGTGGCCCGCATCAGGTCGTAGGAATTTTTCTGCGGATGCAGAGTTCCCCGCACATTGGAGACGATGTGCATGACATGACTGTAGCGTTCGATGATCATGAATTCGGTCAGATTCACCGATCCGCATTCGCAGACCCTGCCGATATCGTTCCGGGCCAGGTCGACGAGCATCACGTGCTCCGCCCGCTCCTTGGGGTCGGCCAGGAGATCCTGTTCCAGAAAAAGATCCTCGGCCGGATCTTCGCCGCGTTTTCGGGTGCCGGCAATGGGACGGATGTCCACCTGACGGTCCTCGTTGCGGACATGGACCTCGGGAGAGGAGCCGGCCAGGGCCACGTCTCCCAGTTCCAGGCAGAACATGTAGGGAGAGGGATTGACGGAGCGCAGGGCGCGGTACACCTGCAGAGGATCGTCCTGACCCTCCACGGCAAAGCGTTGCGAAATCACTACCTGTATAATGTCGCCGGCCCGGATGTATTCGCGGGATTTCTGCACTGCGGCCTCGAAATCCTCCCGCCGGGTGTTGGATTGGAAGGGGAGATCCAAAGCGGGAATTTCCGCATCCAGAATCCGGCGGGGCAGGGAGGTCTGCAGCATGTCGGCCAGCTGATCCAGTCGGCGCAGGGCATCCCGGTAGGCAGCTTCCGGATCCCCCTGCACAAAGGCATTGGCCACCAGTTTCATGGTGTGCCGGACCTGGTCAAACAGGATCACGGTGTCTGAAATGAGAAACACCATGTCGGGGAAATCCAGGCCGGGGGTGTCGCTGAGGGGAATCTTGTCAAACTGGGCCACCGCATCATAGCCCAGAAAGCCCACGGCGCCCCCGGTGAAGCGGGGGAGGGAGGGATCCGGCACCGGCTGATACACCGACATCAGATTCTGGAGCACGCTCAGCGGGTCGACATCCTCGAACACCTGATCTTTTCCGTTTTCGGTATATTCGGCCCGGCGG
>JBMTJR010000100.1:0-8135 GCA_049438565.1 Kiritimatiellia bacterium | reverse complement strand
GGCCTCAAATTCTTTGATATAAAAGCGGTCGGACCGGGCGTAAACCTGCCAGTCGATGTGCCGGGGATCATCTCCCTGCACATATTTGCGGTACTCCGCAAATTCCACACTGGCCCCCCGGGTCGCGGAGCGGTGCATCCCGGTAATCGATCCCAACATGGGCTGCTGAACCTCATAGGTCATGCGGGAGAGCCGGGAAAGCACTCCCGGGTCCAGAAAAGGCCGGGAACTGTGGGCTTTGGATGCCACGGTTTAAACTTCCAGCGCTTCTTCCTTCAGACGCGCAATCACATCCGAGGAAGTCACTCCCTCAGACTGCGCGTGGAAATTGGTGAGGATCCGGTGGGAAAGAACCGGTTCCGCAACCGCATTCACATCCTCAATCTGCACCAGCATACTCCCCCGCAGCACCGCCCGGGCTTTGGCACCCAGCACCAGATACTGAAGCGCTCTGGGACCCGGCCCCCACATCACCATTTCCTGCACCCAGGCGGGAGAATCCGGCTGACCCGGACGGGCGGCCCGCACCAGTTTCACCACGTGATCATAAACGTGATCCGCGACCGGAACCTGCCGCACCACTTCCTGCGCTTTGAGGATTTCCTCTCCACTGAGCACCGCCTCCAGTTGGACCGTTCTGGAACCCGTCGTCTCTTTGGCGATTCTCAATTCTTCTGCATAGCTGGGATATTTCACTTCAATCATAAACATGAAACGGTCCAGCTGCGCTTCCGGCAGGGGGTACGTTCCCTCCTGCTCAATCGGATTCTGCGTGGCCAAAACAAAAAAGGGTTTTTCCAGATGAAACGTATGATTTCCCGCGTTGACCTGATACTCCTGCATGGCCTGCAGAAGGGCGGCCTGGGTCTTGGGCGGGGTGCGGTTGATTTCATCCGCAAGCACGATATTGGCAAAAATCGGACCCTTCATGAATTCAAATTCCCGGTGCCCTCCCTCGGTTTCCTGAAGGATGTCTGTGCCGGTAATATCCGAAGGCATTAAATCCGGCGTAAACTGAATCCGGCTGAAATTCAGGGACATCAAATCCGCCAGGGACTGAATCAACAGCGTCTTCGCCAGTCCCGGCACTCCGACCAGAAGGGCGTGGCCTCTGGCCAGAAGACAGATCAGCAGCTTATCCACCACTTCGTCTTGACCGATGATCACCCGGCTGAGTTCGCGTTTCACATTCGCCATCTGATCCGGGAGGGTTTCAATTGCGGCAACATCATCTGTTTCCACCTGAGATTTTTCTGACATAAGAGGATTTCCTTGCGGTTGGACTGAATTCTACTGAGAAAAAATATACTGGCCTGCGATCGGAAAAAATCAAACAGAAAGAACGCGAATTTCTCCAGAAGGGACATCCACCCATCCGTCCGCATCACCATCCGGACGCGGCCGGGCCGGCCTCAGACTTCGGCAGGCGCTTCCGCAATCTGCTTGGACTTGCGCACATCCGCCTCGTCTTTGTCATGGTCCGTCAGTTTGACCGACACCACTTTGGAAACCCCTTTGTGTTCCTGCGTGATCCCGTAGAGTACATCTGCCGCGGCAATGGTTTTCTGATTGTGGGTGATGACGATGAATTGGGAATCCTTCACGAAAGACTGAACCAGACTCACGAACCGGCCGATGTTTGCATCATCCAGCGCTGCGTCCAATTCGTCGAGAATACAGAAAGGGCTCGGTTTGACCGTGTAGAGCGCAAACAGCAGCGCCACCGCGGTCATTGTCCGCTCTCCTCCGGAAAGCAGACTGATCACCTGGGGTTTTTTGCCCGGCGGTTTGGCCACGATATCAATCCCGGATTCCAGCACGTCCTCCGCATCCACCAGTTCCAGATATGCCTCGCCCCCTCCGAACAGCTTTTTGAACATCTCCTGAAAATGGAGATTCACTTTCTCAAAAGTCTGATTGAACATTTCCGTGGTGGTGGAGTTGATCTGCTCAATGCTCTCCAACAGAATTTTCTTGGACTGGACCAGATCCTCCTGCTGAGCCATGAGAAACTGGAACCGGTCCTCCTGTTCCTGATACTCCTCGATCGCCACCATGTTCACCGGCCCCATCTGCTCCAGTTTTTCTTTCATGGATTCGACCGTGCGCTCAAGCTGACTCCATTCCGGAGCCTCCCCGTTCTCCCACTCCGGCTCCTCCGCCTTTTGTACTTCTGCCAGGGTTACATGGTACGCCTCGGTCACCCGCTGAATCAGATTTTCCAGCCGCACGCGTTTCTCCGCAAGTTCCACATCCAGATTTCCGGCTTCCCCGGTCTTTTTCTCCACCCGCAGACGATTTTCCCGCAAGGCCTGCTCCTGAACCCGCAGCCCCTCCTGCTTTTCCCCCCGGGTCGCCCGTTCCTTTTCAATCTTTTCATTCCGGGCCTGTAGTTTCTCCTCCAGAGGCGCAATACGCGCCTGGGCGGATTGCATTTCCTCCCGCAAAGTAATCACCCGCTGCTCATAGCTGTTGATGCCTTCATTGCGCTCCCGAACCGTGGCTTCCAGTTCGTGGATCCGCTCCTGCAGATTCTGCTGCTGACGTTGCAGCAACTCCACTTTCTGACGGTGTTCGGCAAAACGAATCCGGTGATCCGTGGTCGATTTTATTCCCACATTGCGGGCCTCCTCCGCCGCATCGAACGCCTGGGCGGTTGATTCGATTTCCCCCCGAAGACGTTCCTGATTCGCCCGCGCCGCCTCCAGTTCCTCCATCATCCGGTGCCGTTCCTGATCCGAAGCCTGATGGGTCTCATTGAGCGTGGCCAACTGATTTCTCAACTGCTGCAGACGCACTTTGCCCTGTTCCCACTCCAGTTTGGCATTGCGGAGTTCCGCCTCCAGACCGGCCAGTTCCCGGTTTACCTGCTGCAATTCCTCCCGGGCCGAGCGGAGCCGCTCCTGCAACTTGCTCTCCTCGCCCTGCGCCGCCTCCAGTCCGGCCCGGATGGTTTCCGCGGTCTCCTGCTCCGCCGCCAGCGACTGCTCCGTTTCGGTGATCCGCGCCTGCAGCGCCAGAGGGTTTCCCTGATCCTGATCCGCAGAATACACCTCCAGGGTTCCGTCGCCTTTTAAAAGGTGACCCTCCGGCGTGACAAAAATCTGACCCGGAACCGGCTGCCCTGCTGCATCCAGATTTTCCACCCAGCGCACTCCGGCAAACAGACGGTTGACCAGGGGTTGCACCTGCGCATTCGCCTTCACCCGGTCCACAAAGGCCTCCCCCGGGCCTCCGGCAGGGACTTCCGCATCCGCCACCCCGCCAACCGCCAATACCCGGGCCGCTCCCAGATCCTGACCCGCCAGCACTTCGCGGATCTGACGGAGATGCGAACTGTCTTTCACCAGAACCGCATCGATAATCCCTCTCAGCAGCGACTCCAAAGCCTTCTGGGATTTCTTGTCTGTCCGGATTTTCTGCGCCAGCGCACCCACCACGACACTGCGGTCCAGACCGGGCACCTCCTCCGTCGAAAGCAGGATCCGGGCCCCGGAGGGAAACTGTTCCTGTTCCGCCTCCTGCGCCCGCAACACATCCAGCCGCGCCTTCAGACCCGCAACTGTTTTTTCCGCCTCTCCGAGGGCCTGACGCTTCTCTTTGAGAGAGGAACCCTGTTCCTGCTGCTGCTGGACGCCCTGTTCCACCCGGCTTCGCAGCACCTGTTCGCGGGCCTGCAACTGCTCCACACTGCCGCCGAGCTCTCTGACTTTTGCCTCCTGAGGCTCCGCAGCGTTTTCCAGTTCTGAAATACTCTCCCGCAACCGCTCCTGCTGAACCATACGGCCGCGTTCGCGCTGTTCAAAATCCCGGATTTTTCCCTGCGCCCGGTTTGCCGCCTGTTCAAACTGATTCAGTTCGTTCCGTTTGTACCGGAGTTTCTCCCGCAGTTCGGCCGCAGAGTTCTCCAGGTGCTGCACTTCCGCCTGACGATCTTTCAGCTGCTGCTCCGCCTCTTCTTTGCCTTTTTCCGCTTCCGCCAGGGCCCGTCCACTCTCCTCCAGATTCAGACGGTGCTGCTCCAGACGGCTTTGCGCCTCCTCCGCATCACGGCTGTCCCGGCTGGCATAGGACTTCATTTCCTCAATCCGCTCCCCGTTCACCCGGACCGACTCTTTGGCCTGATGCAGCTCATTCCGAAGCCCCACCGCCGCCTCCATCTCATCCGCAATCACCCGGTCCACCGCCTCCAGCTCAGCCCGCAGAACCTGAATGCCCTGCTCCTCATTTTCAATCTCAGTGCGACCTTCATCCACCTGACGGTGCAGATCGTGCAGCCGCACTTCCAAATCCCCCACCGCCTCCTGCATCTGCTGCAGCCGGTGACGGCTCAGCCACAGATCCTGTCCCCGCAGATGATTCTGGATTTCCTGATAACGCCGCGCCTTGCCGGCCTGACGCTGCAACGAAATCATTCTCCGTTTCACTTCCCGGATCACATCATCCAGCCGCAGCAGATTCTGATCCGTCTTCTCCAACTTGCTCAGCGCTTCCCGGCGGTCCGCTTTGAATTTGGTGATTCCGCTCGCCTCCTCAAACACAATGCGCCGGTCTTCAGGCCGCGAACTCAGAATCTGGTCGATTTTCCCCTGCTCCAGAATGGAGTAACTGTTTTTCCCCACCCCGGTATCCATGAAAAGCCGATGAATATCGCGCAGACGGCAGGGCTGTTTGTTGAGGTAATATTCCGAATCGCCACTGCGGAAGAGACGCCGGGTGATCGTCACCTCGTGGTAATCGGTTTTCAGCGCATCCTCACAGTCGGACAGCGTCAAGGACACCTCCGCCATGTTGGTCGGCTTGTACCCGTCGGCCCCATTGAAAATCACATCCATCATCTTGCCGCCGCGCAGGGCTTTTGCACTCTGCTCCCCCAGCACCCAGCGTACCGCATCGGCAATGTTGCTTTTCCCGCAACCGTTCGGCCCCACAATCGAGGTCATCCCCGGCAGGAAATTCATAACCGTGCGCTCAGCAAAGCTCTTAAAGCCTAAAAATTCAACTTTCTTCAGGTACATGTGATTCAGTCTCGCTTCTTTAAAATTCCCCGGTACAAGCAGTTTTGTCACTTGGGGAAACACTGCTGTCTGCTTCCGATCATCGGAGCACACTATCATGTGCAAGACAGTGATGACAACACTATATCTTGTGGTTTTTGCACAAAAAATCCCATATATTTTCCCCGCATAAGGTTTGCCAGAACCCCCTTGCGTCCGTACAGAACCCCCATGACGACGTCCCCTCTTCTTAATGACTGTTTCCTGAAGGCCTGTCGAGGCGAACGGGGATCCCGCACCCCGGTTTGGCTGATGCGTCAGGCCGGACGGTATATGCCCGAATACCGGGCCATGCGCGAACAGTATCCGATTCTGGATATGATGAAAAATCCGGAAAGAGCGGCGGAAGTGACCCTGCAGCCCGTGCGGGCCTTTGACGTGGATGCCGCGATTATTTTTGCCGATATCCTCACCCTGCTCGAACCCATGGGGCTGAATCTGGAATTTATCCCCGGCCGGGGGCCGGTTTTTCATAATCCCCTGCGGGACCATGCGGATGTCCGGCAACTGAAAACCGTTCATCCGGAGCGGGAGATCGATTTTACGCTCGATGCCATCCGGCTTTCCCGGGAGCTGTTAAATGAGAGAATTCCGCTCATCGGCTTTTCCGGAGCCCCTTTCACCCTCGCCTGTTACGCGGTTCAGGGCGGAGGCAGCAAAGATTTCGACGATGTCCGCGGATGGATGTTTGCAGACCCCGAGCGATGGACAGATTTGATGGATCGTCTCTGTGACGCGGTAATTTCTTATCTTCTGGCGCAAATTGAGGCGGGTGCCCAGGCCCTCCAGCTTTTCGACAGCTGGGCGGGCTGCCTCTCCGTCATGGATTACGAACGGTTTGCGGCCCCCTGGACCCGGAAAATCTTCGAAGCGCTGCAGGGTAAAGTTCCCACCATCCATTTCTCCGCCAATGGCGGGCATCTACTGGAGCAAATTGCCGACATGCCCGTGGATGTGATCGGACTGGACTGGCGCGTGCAACCGGCCCAGGTTCTCTCGCGCATCGGATCCTCGCATGTTTTCCAGGGAAATCTCGATCCCGCCCGCCTTCTGGCCTCAGATGAAGCCGCTCTCTCCGGTGCAAATGAAGTGTTGCAAAATCTCGCCCCTGCAAAGGCCCACATTTTCAATCTCGGCCACGGGGTCATCAAAACCACTCCCCCCGAACGGGTCCGTCTTTTAATCGATCACGTCCACTGTTCCTGAATCCGGTCCCCGCGGAAACCGGACAAAAAAAATGGTTCTTCGTCAAAAAGAAGGGAGCAGGAAGTTGCTATTTTCACAACCGCAGACGTCACGGACTGCGCGCCTGCCCGAGCTGTCGCTCGCGACGGCCAGGGGCCCCATACGGGGGTGTATATGGTTTGATTTGATACAAGCAGAACAAATACTGCTTTCGTTTTTATGGCATATCCGACGCCCAATCTCTTTATCAGAATCCTATGTAATTCGGTCCGCGCCGTTCGCGAGGTTCGCGGTTGGTATCTTCAGCACCATTTGACGCGAATACCATATTCTGGCGTTTCATACCTCTCTCTTGATCGCACGATTCTCTTCCCGCGATTTGACGATGAACAAAAAAATACCCTGCACCAGCCGGGGTGCAGGGTATGATCGAGGAATAAAATCCCGTTTAGAGATTCGGATTCACCTCAGACCATTTGTCCAGAGGTGGAAGCACACCCATCTCGATCACTTCATCCCGCAGTTTGGTCAGGTGCGCATAGGAAGCTTTCAGGGCTTTGATTTCCTCCTCCGTACCCGAGGGCATGGAGAGTTTCAACCCGTCCGCATTCAGTTCCGTCTCCATGGCCATCATGATTTTCTCAAACCCGAAGTCATTGACATATCCACCCACCGGCCAGGGGTATCCGCCATTCTCAATCACGCCCTTGACCATCAGGACCGACTGGTGCGCCGGACTCTGGAAGGAACTGCGTCCGCGGAGCTGAATGATCTTCTTTCCGCCCTGACAAACATTTCCGCGGATTTCCTCCCACTTTTCGGCCGGAAGTTTGTCCGTGCCAATCAGATCGGTCAGCGGAGTTCCCTGCACCTTGGCGGTGGAGGCAAATACCGCCATCATTTCACCGTGTCCGCCGTAAGTGCGGCATCCGGTTACCTCACTCTGAGGGACTCCGAAATGCTGACCCAACGCGGTCTGCAAACGGGTAGAATCCAGGGCGGCCAGCGTGCCGACCTTGGAGGGATGCAGTCCGGAATGCACCAGAGCCACCAGACCGGTAATGTCGGCCGGATTGAAAATCACCACCAGGAATTTGAGGTCGGGGCAGTAGCTTTTAATGTCTTTACCCAGCTGCTCGGCGATCTCCGCATTTCCCTTGAGCAGATCCTCGCGGGTCATTCCATCTTTGCGCGGGGCGCCTCCCGAGGAAATAATGTATTTGGCACCCGTAAGGGCCTCCTGAATATCCGCCGTATAGGTCAGATTTGCCCCGGGAAACGCACAGTGATACATTTCTTCCGCGGCGCCCTGCACGCCCGGAAGGAAGGGGTCATATCCGCATACATTCGGACTGAGTCCCAGGGTCAGGACCGCCTGCATCATGTTTGAACCAATGGCGCCGCCGGCACCGAGAATTACAATTTTATCATCTGTCAAATATGCCATGAGTATTTTCCTATAGGATTGATATAAAAAGGCCTGCAAAAACAACCGGAAGACTTTAGCCGTATTTTGAGGACAATTGCAACCCCCGAGTCAGAAATTGGCAACTTTTCCGGATTTGGTTTCGACGCGGGCCGCAGGCTGTGGCAATGCAGGCGGCCATGGAACCGGAACTTCAGGAAAAAGAACCCTCTCAATCTCCATTTCAATTCTCCCCCGTCCGGGCGGGAGTCGTCCTCATTTCCGTCATTCTCCTGAGCTTCGCCGGATGGTTTCACCGGTCCAGTCCCAGGGATGACCTGCCTCTGGAAGAATCTCCGGAACTCTCCGCTCCGGAGGAAATCCTGGTTGCTCTCCCCACCCCGCTCCCTCCCTGGCCCCTGTACAGTCACCCCACTCCCCAGCGCTTATGGGCAGAAACCGACAATCCCGCCGTTTATCAGCCCACC
>JBMTJR010000099.1:0-8149 GCA_049438565.1 Kiritimatiellia bacterium | reverse complement strand
TCTTTTATGATGCAGAAGGGGCAAAGCAAAATGTCTAATATCCAAACTGCAATGAGATTTCGCCGGGCAGATAGCCGATGTCTTTGTTGCTCAGGGGCACCACCGGACGGGCCATGAATATCTGACGGTAGCGTCGGCGGTTCTCCAGACTGGCGGCCAGGGCGAGCAGGGTTTTTCCAGTGCCGGCCTTGCCGGAAATACTTACCAGCGGGATGTCGTCATTCAGCAGGGCGGCGAGCGCGAACACCTGCTCGGCGTTGCGGGGGGTGATGCCGAAGATGCTGCGTTTGTCCACCCGTTTCAGGGTGCGGGTGTGGGGGTCGTAGCTGGCCAGAGCGCTTTTGCGGTGATTTTTCAGGATCAGATTCTCATTCGCGACCAGCGGCGGATCGATTTCCAGTTCGTCGGCGGAAATTTCGAAAGGCACCTGATACATGGCCTCGATCAGCTCCTCGGGAACGTCGGTGACCGTGCGTTTCCCGGTGTAGAGCGTATTGATGTCCTGCACCTGGTCGTTGCGGTAATCCTGGGAGCGGAGTCCGACCGACTTTGCTTTCATGCGCAGGTTGACATCTTTGCTGACCAGAATGACCTCGATGCCGGGGGATTTGCTTTTCAGCTGCAGGGCCACGTTGAGAATCTGGTGATCCGGTTTGCTGGGGCTGAACAGTCCCTCGAGATCGGGGTGGGGCAGATGTTCGATCACAATCCGCAGATTCCCCTGTTCCGGTCCCATGGAGATCCCTTTGTCAAACAGGGCCTCCCCGCTCATGCTGTCCAGCCGCCGGACAAATTCGCGGGCATGGAAATTGATGGATTCGTTTCCTTTCTTAAAATTGTCCAGTTCTTCGAGCACCGTAATGGGAAGGGCGATATCGTGTTCCTTGAACTGCTGAATGCAACTGCTGTCGTGAAGGATCACATTGGTGTCGAGAACGAAGATTTTTTTCATAAGGTTCGGTTTCGTGAGAGGTGAGGTTTAAAAAAGCAAAGAGGGCCTGCGGAAGCCGGCCCCCCTTGGGACAGAAAGGTAAAAGCAAAAAGAAATCCTGTCAACGCTGGTTCTGCGCTGCGGATTTTTCGTCCTGGGCACTGCCCATGACCGCGCCGCCCGCACCGCCGGCGGCGGCTCCCACCGCTGCTCCTTCGAGTCCGCGGCCACTCTGGTGACCGATCACTCCGCCGATAATTGCACCGGCGGCAGCACCCATCACGGCTTTTTCCTTGGTGTTTACGGTGGAACCATCCGAGGCGCAGCCCGTGTAGATCAACAGCAACAGGGGCAGGGCGAATAACTTGACGATCGTCATCATAGAGAGTCTCTTGGTTAGGGTTGTACTATAATATTAGTCGTACAATTCTGCCCGTCCGTTCAAGATAATTGCAGAAATTTTTCCGGAAAGCAGCGCGGGAACGCCCCTCTTATTTTCTCTTAACCGAACCCTAACGCAACATCGCTTGACCTGAAGGATTCTCTGGGCGAAAAGGTGCCGCATCGGAAGCCTGTGCACTGCAGGCCCGTTACTGAACGAAACCTATTCAAATCAAATAAGGAATAACACATGACATTCTCCTCTCTCTTTAAGGTACTGTCTGTCGCCGGCGCTCTGGCGCTGGGAAGCTCCGCCGTTGCGGCGGAGAAACTCGTGATCAAAGGATCCGACACCCTGGGCGCCAAAATGGTGCCGCAGATCGCAGAAGCTTTCAAAGCGGAAAATCCCGACGTGACCTTCGAAATTGCTGCCGAAGGTTCCTCCACGGGTGTGAAAGCCATTACCACCAATACCGCTGACATTGGTATGTCCAGTCGTGACGTGAAGGCGAAGGAAGTTGCTGAAGCCAAATCCAACGGTGTGGACATGCAGACCATCGTGGTGGCCAAAGACGCCATTGCGGTAATCGTGAATGAGAAAAACCCCATTTCCAAGCTGACGGTGGAGCAGGTGGGCGCGATTTTCACTGGCAAAGTGAACAACTGGGTGGCCGTGGGCGGCAAACCCGGCGGCATCTCCGCCTACACCCGCAACACCTCTTCCGGCACCTACAAAGTGTTCCAGGAGCTGGCCATGAACAAAGCTGACTACGGCGACCAGACCCAGAAAATGGCCGGGAACGAGCAGATCGCGGCCGAAGTGGCCAAAAACGTGAACGGAATCGGCTACGTCGGTCTGGCCTACATTGACACCCCCGGGGTGAAAGTGGTGCTGGTCAACGGCGTGGAGCCCAACAATGAAAACGTGATCAACGGTTCTTACGTCCTGGCCCGCCCGCTCTATTACCTGAGCAACGGTGAGCCCACCGGACTGGCCAAGAAATTTGTCGACTTCTCTCTCGGTCCGATCGGACAGAAAGTGGTGGCCGACATTCATTTCGTACCGGTCAAGTAATCCGGAGAAATCCCTTGTCCGCCGGTGGCAGTCCTGTCACCGGCGGATTCTTTCGCTTGAATCCCCCTTATTTTTTTCGCACGGTCATCTGACATGAACGCAAAAGCAACGAAAACTCCTTTTTCCGCCGAATCCATCCGAAAGCAGGATGGCGGATTTCTCGGTGTCGAATGGGCGACCCTCATCAAAGCTTTTTTCGGTGGCAATGCGTTTGTGGCCATGTTTGTTCTGGCCCTGATCACCATTTTCCTCTTTCGGGAGGGAGCGGAATTTTTTCCGCAATACCGCAGGGATATGGCGCTCTACCGCGCTTCAGGTCAGGAGTTTGTAGGCCTGCTGAAAAACGAAATCGACCAGTTTGACGCGCTGCAGCGGGGCCTGAGCGATGTACAGGTCAAAATTCTGACCGACTTGTATGAAGAAGGCAAAGAATGGGAGGAGGTAACCCGGCTTACCGCTCCCTTTCAGACCTTTGCCGATACCGCCGGATCATCGGCTGATCCGCTCCGCCGAGTGGTGAAAGAGGCGATAGACCTCACCGTGGCCGCCAAAGAGAAGGTGGTGCTCAATCAGACCCGCCGGGAGATCGCGGGCGTGGATTTCAGCACCCTGATGACCGACGAGGAGGCGATGACATCCCTCAAAGCCTCCCGCGACGCGGTCGTGGAGATGATGCCCCGGATTGAGGCAGCTCACGAAACCTTCCGGAAAAATCTGGAGGCGGCGCTGGCCGGGGTGCCGGAAGTCGAACTGCCCGCCGCCCAAGAGGCGCTGGAGATCTACCTCAAAGAGGCCAACGATTTTCTGGAGAAGATTCCCGATTTCGGCCGCAAGCTGGAAAACTACGATCCTGACAAGCCCTTCACCATGCTGCAGACCCTGGGAGGCTTCCTGTTTGGCAGTCAGTGGACCACCAACAGCTCCTGGCAGGACTTTTACGGCATCTGGCCGCTGCTCAGCGGTTCCCTGCTGGTCACCACGGTGGCGCTGTTTTATGCGGTGCCGCTGGGTATCTTTGCCGCGATTTATGTGAACAAAGTGGCCACGCCGCGGGAGCAGCAGATTATCAAACCCTATATCGAATTTGTCTCCGCGATTCCGTCGGTGGTGATCGGATTTTTCGGGATCGCGGTGTTCGGAACCCTGATCCGTGCGATCTCCGAAATGGATATGTTTGCCTGGGTGCCCTTTTTCCCCATCAGCGAACGGCTGAATGCCTATACGGCGGGTGGACTGTTGGCGCTGATGGCCATTCCCACGATCTTCACGCTCGCGGAGGACGCCCTTAACAACGTGCCCAAAGCCTTCACCGAGGCCTCGGAAGCCATGGGGGCGACGCGCTGGCAGACCATCTGGCGGATTCAGATTCCCACCGCGCTTTCGGGGATTATTTCCGCAGTGCTGCTGGGCTTCGGCCGGGTGATCGGCGAAACCATGGTGGTGCTGCTCTGCGCCGGGAACCGGATTGCGGTGCCGGATCTGAGCAAAGGGGCAGGAACCTTTTTCGAGCCGGTGCACACCATGACCGGAATCATCGCCCAGGAAATGGGCGAAGTGGTGCCGGGCAGCATTCATTACCGCGCCCTGTTCTGTGTGGGGATTTTCCTCTTTTTCCTTTCTCTGACCATTAACTACATCGCGCAGGTCATTGTGCGGCGTTACAAAATTTCCGCTGGCTGAACCTCCACCCCTCGACCACGCTCATGTCCGCTTCCGATCCTTCCGCCATTTTCGCCCACCGGCCCTCCAAAGCCAAGGCCACCCAGAAATTTTTCTTCTGGTGGTTCCGGCTTTCCACCTATTTTATTCTGGCCGCCGCCAGTTATCTGTTTTTGAAAATCACCATTGAAGGCTCCATCACGGTATTCCGCTCCAGCTTTCCTTTTGTGAACACCCGGTTTTTCACCCAGAGTCCGCAGACACTCTACGTATTCCCCTGGGACGATGCCGAGCTGACCGAGGAAAAACAGTCGGCGGTGGCCGCAGTGGAGGCGGAGATCCGGGATGAGATTGCCGAAGCCGAGTCTTCTTTTCCCGACAAACTGGCGCAGGCGCAGGAGGCAGAGGCGGAGAACCGCAATGCGCTGCATGCGGTGGACAAAGAAATCCGGCATCTGAAAAAAGAAGTGGAGGGCCTGGAGAAAAAGGTCGAGGCCGCCACCAAGAAGATCGTCAAACTCGACCGTCTGCAGCAGCGGCTCTTCGACCGCAATGCGGATCAGGAAACTCTGGCGGCCAAGCGCGGGGAGATTCTCAAGGCCCTGGAGGCCCGGCAGCAGATTTTCACCGAAAAAGCGGCCGTGGAGAAAAGCCTCGCCGAGGCGGCCACCGAGAAAAACCGACTCTCCGCCGCTTTGCCGGACCGGGTTCAAAAAGAACATGAGGAGAAACTGGCGGGACTCAAGGCTTCTTTGGAATGGCCGGCTCCCGGGTACTTTGAGGAACAAAACCAGGCCGAAGCCCGGATTCAGGAAAAATTTGATGCGGAAATTGCCGCGCTGGAGAAAAAATACCGTCCCAGAATTGAGCGACAGAGCGATCTTCTGAAACAGAAAAAACTCACGGACCGTCTCAAAGACAAAATCGCCAAAGTGGAGAGCGAACGGGAACTGGCGCTGGAAAAAGCCCGCAGTTTTGAAGCCGGCGATCAGGAATACCGTGCCGTGTACGCCCGCAAAGTGGAAGCGGCGGGCATGAAAGCCAAAACCTACTCCTACAGCGGCGGCGGGATTTTTCCCGCGATTGCAGGAACGGTGCTGCTGACGCTGGGGTCGATGACCATTGCTTTGGTTCTGGGGATTTTCTCCGCTATCTACCTCAGCGAATACGCCAAACCGGGTAAGTTTCTCAACCTGATCCGTCTGTCGATTCTCAACCTGGCCGGGGTGCCGTCGATTGTGTTCGGTCTCTTCGGACTGGGGATGTTTGTGTTGTTCTTCGACTGGAATGTGTCACTGCTGGCGGGCTGTTTCACGCTCGCGTTCATGGTGCTGCCGGTGATCATCACCGCTTCGGAGGAATCGCTGCGGGCGATTCCACAGGGATTCCGGGAGGGTTCGCTGGCGCTGGGGGCCACCAAATGGACCTCCATCCGCACCAACGTGCTGCCCTATGCGCTGCCGGGGATTCTGACCTCCTCCGTGCTGGGCGTGGCCCGGGTGGCGGGGGAGACCGCTCCCATTATGTTTACCGCCGCCTATGCGCTGCGGGACAACCTGCCCTGGGAGGGACTGGACAATCCGTTTGATTTCTTTTTCCAGGGCGTGATGGCGCTCCCGTATCACATTTACGTGGTCAGTTCCAAAATCCCCCAGAACGCCTACACCGAACGCATGCAGTACGGAACCGCCTTCGTGTTCCTGGTCATCGTGGCCGGCATTGCGCTCAGTTCCATCCTGCTCCGCATCCGCATGCGGAAAAAATACAAATGGTAAACCTTCCCAACCTTTGAACCACCTGACAGAGAAAACGTATGACTGACACCCCCCTGCACGAAAAGGCCTCGGTTCCCACCCCCCAGTCGACCCGGGAGGCGTCGGACATTTCCGCCGCCAAAACCCTGATTGACATCGACAATTTTGATTTCTTCTACGGACAGAAACAGGCGCTTTACGACATCAATCTCGAGATTCCCGAAAAGCTGGTCACCGCCTTTATCGGCCCCTCCGGCTGTGGCAAGAGCACTCTGCTGCGCTGCCTCAACCGCATGAACGATCTGGTGGACGTGGCCCGCATCGGCCGCGGCACCATCAAGATCCATGGCGTGGACATCAACAGCAAGGATGTGGATGTGATCGAACTGCGCAAACGGGTGGGCATGGTGTTCCAGAAATCCAATCCTTTCCCTAAAAGCATTTACGAAAACATCACGTACGGTCTCAAAATCCGCGGCATCAAAAAGAAATCCTACCTGGACGAAGTGGTGGAGCGGAGTCTGCGCGGGGCCGCGCTGTGGGATGAGGTAAAAGACCGGCTGAACGAAAGCGCGCTGGGCATGTCCGGCGGACAGCAGCAGCGACTCTGCATCGCCCGGGCCATCGCGGTGGAGCCGGAGATCATTCTCATGGACGAACCCTGTTCCGCGCTTGACCCGATCGCCACCGCGCAGATTGAGGAGCTGATCGACGAACTCAAAACCGATTACACCATCGTCATCGTGACCCACAACATGCAGCAGGCCACCCGGGTATCCGACAAAACCGCCTTCTTCTATCTCGGCAAACTCATCGAATTCGATGAAACCGCGCGGCTGTTCAGCAATCCCGACAACAAACAGACCGAAGACTACATCACCGGCCGTTTTGGCTGAGGACAGCTAGAGATTTATCATATGTCTCGTACAGAAAACTGAGTAGCTGTAGTTGAGTTGGTTGTAAGCTGCCTTTCCGAGATCATTCGAGGAAAGAGATGCACAAATTCATCATAAAGACTTTCGATGAAAAATTAGTTTGTAGAGTGCAAAACAGCTTCGAGGAGAGCCGCATGAGGAAATGGTCCTCCGGATACGACTTCGCAAATTGAAATGCGATCTCTCACTTCTACAACCTTCAACCGTCCCATTTCTTCTCCGGGTAAACGGGTCAGCACATCCCCACTCACCGGATCCCTCACAACTTTTGGAGAACCGAAAACCCGGTACAGTGTGTTTGGTTCAATTTTTCGATCGCGTCCTCCATTTAACAGGATCCGTCCATCCGCCAGGCTGTCTGCAATTCGTGGCGTCCACAAAGTGGATGGAAAACTCCTGTTGATTTTTTGAACCGCAGTCTTGATGGCCTGATGTGTCGCACTGCCCAGAGGGGTCCTTGAGAAGGTTTCTCCCCCGAAATAAACACCTTTATATTCAGCCGAAAGATAGGCGGAATTTGCTTTTGCTTTCCCGGTTGCGAGTGCCGATCCGATTATTTCTCCGGATTGTATATCGATGAGGGTTAGTGTGAGTGCCACCCGTGCTGTATAGGATGTCCCTTTGAAAAAGAAATTACGAAGGCCCACCCAAAAGCCTCCGCCTTTTGACTGAGAAAAGTCAGTGATGACCCCCCGAATTTGATAACGAGCGTTCAACAACTCGCCACGATCAAGGCGTCCCTCTTCACGAAAAAAGGACTGCTCCTGCAAGGTAAGTTCTCCAAGAATGTCCTCAAGCTGTTGCCGTTCCACGACTCGGACCTTCTGGCTTTCCATCAGTGCAGATACGAGGAGATCTGCCATATCTGTTCCCAGATTCCATTGGCCTGAAAATCCGGACCGGTTTTCAAAAGTGGTCACGGCCACAACCGGTGGGATTCGGTTCCCATAAGGATTTCGTTGAGGTCGATCCTGCAGGCTGCGGCATGCCGTTGATCCCAGAATCATATAAATCAAAAAATGCAGAAGGAATACTTTTTGCATTCGCAGAGCATATCGTATTCAAGACATGCTTGAAATCCCTAAATTCCAGGCTTTCTTAACAAGACCAAACCGAGGAAAAACAGAGGAAGCTGACCGATGATTCCTTTTCGAAAACATGAGGAAGTTGAACTTCTCCTTTGGTCTCGGTCGTTGGCGGGTTGCAGTTGATCTCCCTCTCCTCACCATGCCAAAAGAGACCCGAAACCGGTCTGCGATCTGCTGACGGATTTTCGCAAAATGGAGTATCCGTAAAAGATGGACTCCTCAAAAATGATTTTTCCCCTTGCCCGGGTCCTCAAATTGGAGGATAAGGGGATATGCGGAAATTCAAACGTTTTAATTTTCTCTTTTTGGTCATTTTATCGGGAATG
>JBMTJR010000098.1:0-8208 GCA_049438565.1 Kiritimatiellia bacterium | reverse complement strand
TGGTGGGCGATACAGGATTCGAACCTGTGACCTCATGCATGTCAAGCATGCGCTCTAACCAACTGAGCTAATCGCCCGCCTTGGGATGCTTCATAGCGGGTTAATCAGGCTTGGCAAGGGAAATTTCATTCTGGAATCGGATGATGCATCGACCGGACAGCGGTACTCAAATCTATGGAACAGAACGCAACAAAACAAACCAATCCGCCACGGTCTCGCCCTTTTTATCCAGAAAAATTAGAAAGAAAACAGGCAGGCGGGGTCCACCCGGCCTTCTCCGTCAAACTGCACCCCTTCTTCGCGCAGCAGTTTTTCTTTGCGACGAACTTCCGGTCCGTCGCTCTGTCCGAAAAATCCTCCCAGTCGGCGGTCCCGGCGAATCACCCGGTGGCAGGGAACCTCGGGGGCATAGGGATTCACCTTCAGGGCCTGCCCCACCGCCCGGGCGGATCCACAGTCAATCGCCGCCGCCAGATCACCGTAAGTACTCACTTTTCCAGAGGGAATCCGGGAGCAGGCTTTGTACACCTTTTTCTGAAAGGTTGTCGGAATGGATTCGATCAATAAGTCCATATGACTGCATTGTATGCAATTCTCCGTTGAAATCAAACCCCAGGGAGGATCTATGAAATATTTATTCAGTCTGCTGTTTCTCACCTTCGGTATGTCTCCAGCCCTCAGAGCCGGGCAAATCGTGGAGTATCAGGTCGGCGATCTGGAGTATTCAGGCTATTACAGCTCCGCCGGAGAGGAAACTCCGCTGGTGCTGCTTCTGCATGACTGGGACGGATTAACCGATTACGAAATGAAGCGCGCGGACATGCTGGTGGAGCAGGGTATTTCTGTGTTTGCCGCCGACTTGTTCGGCAAGGGAATCCGGCCCACCGAACTCAAAGACAAACGGGAGCACACCGAAGAGCTGTACACCAACCGGGACAAACTGCGGACCCTGCTTCAGGGGGCGCTGCAGGCGGCCGCCGCACAGGGCGCTTCGCTGGAAAACACGGTGGTGATGGGCTACTGCTTTGGCGGGGCCGCCGCACTGGAATTTGCCCGGGCGGGCTTTAACAGCAAAGGCGTGGTCACTTTTCACGGAGGACTGGGCACCCCGGAAGGCCAGAATTATGAGAACAACAAAGGGAAAATTCTGGTCTTTCACGGGACGGCGGACACTTTGATCCCAATGGAGGATTTTGCCGGGCTGGCGGTTGAACTCGAACAGGCACAGGTGCCCCATGAACTCATCAGCTATGGAGGAGTCCCGCACAGTTTCCCGGTTTTCGGCGGGGAGGCATACCGGGAGGAGGCCGATCAGCAGTCATGGTCCCGTTTTCTCCGATTCATCCGCGAGGTTTCCACTCCCTAAGTAAAATCAAACCGAGAAATCACGGTCTCTCACTGGACAGCGCCGGAAAATGTCTTATACTGTGACCCGTTTGAACCAACCTGTGAACCTAAAACCGAGGAGATAAAATTATGGCTTATACTTTACCCGAACTTCCCTATGCTTTTGACGCGCTGGAGCCCAGCATTGACGCCAAAACCATGGAAATTCATCACGACAAACATCATGCGGCCTACATCGCCAAAGCAAACGCGGCTCTGGAAGGCAAAGACGATCTGGCGGCAAAATCTGTGGAAGAACTGATTTCCGATCTGGCTTCGGTCCCCGCAGAAGTCCGCGGTGCCCTGCGCAACAATGCCGGCGGACACGCCAACCACAGCCTGTTCTGGGAAATTCTCAGTCCGGCCGGCGGCAGCCCCTCCGGAGAACTGGCAGCAGCGATTGACAGCGCATTCGGTTCTTTTGATGCCTTCAAAGAAACCTTTTCCAACGCAGCAGCCACCCGCTTCGGATCCGGCTGGGCCTGGCTGGGTGTCGCGGCAGACGGCAACCTGATCGTCACCTCCACCCCCAATCAGGACAATCCTCTGATGAAAGGCTTTGTGGATGCGGAATGCACCCCCATTCTCGGACTCGACGTTTGGGAACATGCTTATTATCTGAACTATCAGAACCGCCGTCCCGATTACGTGAGCGCATTTTTCAATGTGATCAACTGGGACAAAGTGGCAGAAAAATACGCCGCAGCCAAAGCCTGATTGACTTTGGTCCCCAAAAAACCCGCTCCACTTCGGTGGTGCGGGTTTTTTATTAGCCTTCCAGATTGAAACTGAGCCCCGGGAGATTAGGATTCCACCATGAAACTCACCATCCTCTCCACGGCCCCGAACTGCTACAGCACCCGGAGGCTTTTGGAAGCCGCACTGACCCGGGGACACGAGGCAAAAGTGCGAAACACCCTCCGCTTTACCCTGGACCTGAATTCGGGGGATCCGGACCTGTTTTACCATGGGGAACATTTTACCATTCCCGATGCGGTGCTTCCCCGGATCGGCGCGAGCATCACCTACTATGGAACGGCGGTGCTGCGGCAGTTTGAACAGATGGATGTGTTCACCCCCAACTCCTCCTCGGGAATCCTGAACAGCCGGGACAAACTGCGGAGTCTGCAGATTCTTTCCAAACACGAGATTGGCATCACCCGCTCCGCCTTTGTGCGTCAGCGCGACGAAATCCTGCCGGCGATCGAACGGGTGGGCGGCGCGCCGGTGATTGTAAAACTGATTGAGGGCACGCAGGGCGTGGGCGTGGTGCTGGCGGAATCCGCCAAAATCGCCCAGGCCATCGTGGAAATGCTCCAAAGCACCCAGCAGAACGTGCTGATCCAGAATTTTGTCAAAGAGAGCAAAGGCCGGGATGTGCGGGCCCTGGTGGTCGGAGACCGGGTGGTCGCATCCATGCGACGGGTGGCTCAGGGCGATGAATTCCGCAGCAATGTGCACCGGGGCGGACAGGTCGAAGCCGTGGAGCTGGATGAGGAATACAAGGAAACCGCCGTGCGGGCGGCCCAGATCATGGGGCTGCGGGTGGCCGGAGTGGATATGCTGGAAAGTTCCGCAGGACCCATGATTATGGAAATTAACTCCTCGCCGGGTCTGGAGGGAATCGAGGCGGCTACGCATCTGGATGTAGCAGGGGCAATTATCGATCATATTGCGGATCAGGTGAACATGCCCGATCTGGATATCCGGCAAAAGCTCACCGTAAGCCGGGGCTACAATGTGTCGGAAATCGCGATTCCCGAAGGTTCTGTTTTTGTGGGACAGTCTATCGAGGAAACCGGTCTCCGCAACCGGGACATCGTGGTGCTCACGCTGAAGCGCGGCACCACCGTGATCTCCAACCCCAAGAACTCGCGGATCATTGAGCCCGGGGATGAACTGCTCTGCTACGGCAAAACCGAGTCCATGAAAATGCTGGTCACGCCGAAAAAGAAAAAACGCAGAGATTCCCTGCTACCTTTAAGCGACGATCAGATCGAAGCCGCCCGGGAGGGCAGCGCATGAGCGCTCCGCCGGAAAAAAAATCCGTGGATTTCTGGGGAAAAACCCAGGTGAGACCCGGAGAGAAAAAACGGATCCGCCTGGAGGTCGGCGAAAGCTACACCGGCCTGTCCGTGCGTCTGCCGCTGCTGGTGTGGCGGGGAAAAGAACCGGGTCCGGCGGTCTTCATTTCCTCGGCGGTCCATGGAGATGAAATCAATGGAACCGGCACCATCCGGGAGCTGATCAACCATCCGCCTTTTTCTTTAAAACGTGGCACCCTGATTCTGCTCCCGGTGGTGAATATCATCGGTTTTGAACGGCACTCCCGCTATATGCCCGACCGCCGCGATCTCAACCGTTCCTTCCCCGGATCGGAAACCGGAAGCATCACCTCCCGGCTGGCGCATCTGGTTTACACTGAAATCATTCAGCGCTGTGATTACGGGATCGACCTTCACACCGCCGCCGTCCGCCGAACCAACTTCCCGAACGTGCGTGCGGACATGGCGAATCCCGGCTGCCGCAAACTGGCCATGGCTTTTGGCTGTGAAATCATCGTGGATCAGGAGGGACCGGAGGGGTCCTTCCGGAAATGCGCCACGCGCTCGGGCTGTCCCACCATTATTCTGGAGGCCGGGGAAGTGTGGAAAGTGGAGCCCACCTATCTGGAAACCGCGCTGCGGGGGATCAGCAACTGTCTTTCCATGCTGGAAATGACCGACAAAGCCCCCCTTGCCTGCCCCGAACCGAAAGTGATACAGAGCACCCAGTGGGTACGGGCCGGTGCCGGGGGATTTCTTCAGTTTTATGTCTCCCCCGGAGAATTTGTCTCCAAAGGTCAGCAGCTGGCCTCCAATGCCGGACTGCTGGGCCTCGAGCAGGAGGTGATTTACGCACCCTATTCCGGCATCGTGATCGGTATGAGCACCATGCCGGCGGTGTCTCCCGGTGATCCGGTGGTGCACATCGCCAAACTCCCCCAGCGCGAGGTTTCCGAGCTGGAAAAAGCCTTGGATGAACAGGACAGCCGCAGCCTCGAGAACCGTCTGCGCGAGGATCTGGCCACCAATGTGCACAAGGCGGATCTGCCGGAGGGGACTCCGTGAAAAATTCCGCTCCGCAACGGGTGGAAATCGGCTGGCGGGAGTGGATTGAACTGCCGGACTGGGGACTGCGTCTGAAAGCGAAAATGGATACTGGCGCGAAAAGCAGTTCCCTGGATGTGGAGCAAATGGAATTTCTGCCCGGGAACCGGGTCCGCTTCGGGGTGCATCAGCGGCGGAAAACCGATCAGGTGAAATGGGTCGAATCCGAAATCGCCAGCACCACCCGGGTGCGGAGCAGCAACGGCCAGGCCCAGGACCGGATTGTGGTGCGGACCCGGATCCAGCTGGCGGGAATAGAAAAAGAAATTCTGGTGAATCTCACCAACCGACGAAAAATGCTGCACCGGATCCTGCTGGGACGGGAGGCACTGCGGGACCATTTCCTCATCGATCCCGGGGTCGACCATGTGGTCACTCCCCCGAAACTGAAACCGAAAAAAAGAAAACCCTGACTTCCATGAGATTTGTGCTCTACAACATCCGCTACGGAACCGGAGGAAACATGAACCGCTTTCCTCTCAGCGGCTATATGGGCCGAACCGGCAGACATCTGGAGGAGATCATCCGCTTTCTGCGGGAAATCTCTCCGGACGTGATGGGATTGATCGAAGTGGATGCAGGAAGCTACCGCAGCGGCAAAAAAAATCAGGCCGAACAAATCGCCACCTCTCTGGGGCATTATCATACCTACAAAAGCAAGTATGCGGTCAACCACCCTTTCCTCACCCGGATTCCGGTGCTGAACAAACAGGGAAACGCTTTTGTCACCCGGGACAGCATTACCCGGGAACAGTTCCATTATGTGACCCGGGGCGTGAAAAAACTGGTCATGGAACTGGAATTGGAAAATGTGGTGTTCCTGCTCGTTCACCTGGCCCTTTCCTACCGCACCCGGCAGGAACAGCTTCGTGAATTGAAACAACTGGTGCAGCAGGTGAAAAAACCCTGTATTGTGGCCGGAGATTTCAATGTGATGCGCGGTCGGAATGAGCTGGAGCTGTTCCGCGAGGCGGCGGGTCTGATCGAACCGGAGGGAGAAAACACCCCCACTTTTCCCAGTTGGAAACCCCGGCTGGATCTGGACTTTGTCCTGCACACCCCCCAGGTCCGGATCACGCATCTGCGGGTGCCGCAGGTCTTGTATTCCGACCACCTTCCGGTCATTTGTGATTTTGAGGTGGACTGAGTGGAACGAAAGGCCTGCAGTCCGGGAAAACTGATTTTAAGCGGGGAACATGCGGTGGTGCAGGGCTGTCCGGCCCTCGCAATGGCGGTGAACCGGGAGGCAAGCGTCCAGTTCCAATCCCGGACAGCCCCCTGTCTGGAAATCCGGCTGAGCGGGAGGCCCCCGCGCATCTACCCGCTTTCGGAACTGGCGGGACAGCTGGAGGCCTCGCGGAAAAAGGCGGCCGGGGACGCCTCCGCATTTCCGGTTCCGGAGGATCTGTTGGCCGTCTGCGCGGCCTTGCGTCCTCCAAATTCGGGAGGGATTCTGAGCTTTGAAAGCGATTTATCCACCGGGGCGGGTCTGGGTTCCTCGGCGGCCTTTCTGCTCGCGATGTTCCGGGTTCTGCATCCGGAGCTTCCACAGGAGGAACTGGAGAAGCTGGCGGTAGAGGGAGAACACTTTCAGCACGGCCACTCCAGTGGATTGGATGTCGCAGTGAGCCTGAGAGGAGGACTCCAGCATTTTGAAAATGGCGTCTGTTCACCAGTGTGCCTGGAAAGCCTCCCGCATTTCCAGGTCTATGACTCCGGCAGACCCGAAAGCAGCACCGGGGAATGCGTGACCCGCTCCCGGCAGGAATTCCGGAATCAGCCGGAACTGCTCCGGGATTTCCGTGAGGTCACCGGGGAACTTCTTCGCGGTCTGCAGCAGGCGGATCCGGAGCGCTGGACCCGCAGTATTCGGAAAAACCACCGGCTTCTCTGTAAACTTGGTGTGGTTCCGCTGCCCGTGCAAAAAGGAATCTCCGATCTTGAAGCGGCCGGATTTTCCGCCAAGGTCTGCGGTGCGGGAAGCGTTCGCGGTCCCGCCGCCGGCATGGTGCTGGTCAGCGGAAACGCTCCCCACCCGGTTCCCGACTCCTGGCGCCGCATCGATCTGCAGATCACTTCCCGGGGAACCCGAATTTTATCATGAAGCCCTCTCCGCATTCCGAAACCCTCCATGCCAGTGCTCCCGGCAGTCTGATGCTGATGGGCGAACATGCGGTTCTGCATGGAAGTCATGCCCTCTGTGCCGCGGTCAACCGCCGTATGCATCTGCGCCTTTTCCCCCGGACAGACCGGGAGTTTGAACTGCAGTCCGCACTGGGCAGATTCGAAGGACATCTGGACGATTTTGAAGTCTGCAAACCTTTTCAGTTTGTGCTCGCGGCCCTGCGGAAAAAACGTCCCGACTGCGGATTCCGCCTGGAGATCCGCTCCGAATTTTCCGATCAAATCGGCTTTGGTTCCTCCGCCGCAGTGACCGTGGCCGCCCTGACGCTGCTGCGGGCCCTGCGGGGGGAAAGTTTCAACCGGGCCGCCGTGCTGGAGGAGGCCCTGGAAGTGGTCCGGGACATTCAGGGCGCGGCCTCGGGAAGCGATCTTGCCGCAGCCGTCTATGGCGGCGTGGTTCACTACCGGGCCGAGCCCCTGCGGCTGGAGTCCCTGCATTGCGCGTTTCCCCTCTCTGTGTGTTATGCGGGATACAAAACGCCCACCCCGGAGGTCATCCGCCGTGTGGAACTGCTGCGCAAACAGTATCCGGAACGCTATCAGGAGATTTTTCAAATGATCGATCACTGTGTGGAAGAGGCGGTGGCGGCGTTGCGGCAGGGAAATCTTCCCCGGCTGGGCGGACTTTTTAATCTGCATCACGGCCTGCAAAGTGCGATGGGCACCTCGGATGAAACCCTGGAGTTTCTGGTGCATGAACTCCGGACAAAGGAGGGAGTGCTGGGCACGAAAATCTCCGGCTCCGGGCTGGGCGACTGCGTAATCGCTCTCGGAAATGCCGACGCGAAAGTGAACAGCTATGATCATTATTCCGTTGAAATCGATTCACAGGGAGTAAGTCTTGCACCCTGAACCCCGTCATGTCGTTGACCTGCTTGTTCCCCACCACCATCCGGCAGCGGATATGGCGGCCGCGTTTGCTCCGGCCAACATTGCGCTCTGCAAATACTGGGGAAAAAGGAATGAGAAATTAAAGCTGCCGCTGACCGGCAGCCTCTCCGTCTCCCTGGGAACCCTGGGCACCCGGATGCGGATTGAAATCACAGACCGGGACCGCCTCTGCATTAACGGAGAGGAGCAGGATCCGGAGGGAAAAGCTTTCCGCCGGCTTTTCGAGTTTATGGATCTGTTCCGCAATCCCGGAACCGGATTTTCGATAGAAAGCGAAAACACCATCCCGATGGGCGCCGGACTGGCCAGCAGCGCCTCGGCCTTTGCGGCGGCCGTGTGCGCGCTCGACAAACTTTATGGATGGAATCTGGATTTGCGGCAGCAAAGTATCCTCGCGCGGATGGGCAGTGGCTCGGCCTCCCGCAGTCTGAGTCCGGGTTTTGTGGAGTGGTTTGCCGGCGAAAGAGAGGATGGAATGGATTCTTACGCGGAAGCGCTGGAATGGGTGTGGCCCGGGTTCCGGGTGGGAATTCTCACCCTTTCCCGGGCGGAGAAATCCGTGAGTTCAGGGGCCGGAATGCGGCGGACCATGGAAAGT
>JBMTJR010000097.1:0-8227 GCA_049438565.1 Kiritimatiellia bacterium | reverse complement strand
GCAAAGACATTTCGGAACTGGGCTCCTGGCGGGCTTTTTGTTCCTGAGAATCATCATTTTCTCACCGAATTATGATGTTCAGAAACTTGCGATTCCAAAATATCGCGGGCCTTCTTCCCGGGCGATTATGAAATCCTGGAGCTCAGCAAGAAGCGTTTATGCTTTTGCAGGCTACCGCATTCCGGTTTTTTTAATCTTTGCATTTCTTTCACAATTGTTTCCGTGAGCCCCTGAGTCCAGTTCCGATATAAGGTCGGGACAGGTCTGCACGTTGCAGGCAGCCCGGAACCCTTAAGTAAAGGAATTCGTATGAACACCAACGCATCACTTCTGCTCGCAGGCCTGGCTCTGCTTCCGCTGACCCGTGCCGCTGAAACCGAAATTGCCGTCCGCCTGACCGGCGGAGGCATCAGTCTGGAAGGACCGGCCATCACTGGTCCGGACACGGAGATCGAGGGCGAAGACGGGGATGGCTATGGTCTGCAGCTGCAGATCACCCGTGATCTGTCCAACCGTTTTTACACCACGGCGCTGCTGGACTGGGCCGCCTGGGATGACAATTTTCAGATGTGGCACCTGACCGCCGGGGTCGGGCGAACCTTTCCGCTCCACACAGGGGAGTCCTTCTCTCTCGGGACCTACCTCCTGCTTTCTGCGGAATATGTGTCCGTCTCCGGCCTGGAGGAATACCGGGGGCATCCCGATTTCGGCGGTCTGGGCACCGGGGAGGACGGAGACGATATCGGCTTCGGGGCCGAGACAGGCCTGACCCTGGCGGCCAGCGGAGGCTGGGCCGGCACCCTGTACGGGAAGTATTACAACTTCGGAGACGGGGACGGACCCTCCTTTGGCATCCGGGTGGAAAAAGCGCTTTCGGACACCTGGACGCTTCAGGGCGCCTGGGACGGTATGTGGGTGGAGGAATCCGGATACACCATTGATCTGGACACCCAGAAACTCACCCTCGGCCTGGCCCGTCGTTTCTGAATCCCCGGGAGATGCCTGATATGAACACGATACGAACAGGTTTGCTTTTTCTCCTGGGGCTGGGTGGTCTGCCGCTGTTGGCGGCGGAGCCCGCCGCCCTGGTACCCCTTCCTTCGGTCCCTGACTTCACCCGCGGAAGCGGGTGGGGTCTCGCCCTGGGACTGGGCGTGGAAGTTGAATCCGCCTATGACGGATCCGACGAATACGAGCTGGAGCTTGAACCCGCCGGGGCGCTTCAGTGGCGGTCCGGCAACCAGATGGTGTACTGGGAGGGATTTCAACTGGGCTGGCGGGGCCGCCTCGCGCAGGACTGGCTGGTACAGGCCGGGGTCCGGTACGAGGGCGGTCTGGAGCCGGATGATTCCGAAAAAGGCCGGTTGGACGGGATTGCTGAACGGGATTCCCATGTCGCTGGCTTTCTCGAAATCCGCCGGTCCATCGGAGAGGAATTCCGGAACTGGGTGGGCGGTTTTGTACTGGGAGGCGAAAGCGACTTCGGCTGGCTGGGCCTGCTGGCCGCCGGACACCGGTGCGGAGAGGCCCTGGATGGAACCGGGTCTGAGATCTTCGTGTTTGCAACTTTCGGGACGGATGCTTTTTTCAACAAGGACTTCGGCGTGACAGCCGCCGATGCAGCCGCCTCTGGTTTGGAGCAAACGGAGTTGTCGGGCGGATACCGCTCGGTGGGTCTGACCTGGGTGGATCGCCGGAACCTGACCGAACACCTTCAGCTTGTGATGCAGGCGGGCGTGGAAGGCTACAGTTCCGAAATCCGGGAAAGTCCGATCGCGCGGGATTCGTTTGAAGCCGAAGTCGGGATTTCATTGCTTTGGCGCTTCTAATTGTTATCTTTGCTCCATGTCGGATCTTCACCTCTTGCTGATTGAGGATCACCCCTCCCTGGTGGAAACCCTGAAAGATTTCTTCGAGGATGTGGGGGTCCGGGTGGATGCGGCGGCCACCGGCGGGGAAGGTCTGAAGCTGGCCGTCTCGGCAGCGCACGATGTGATCGTTCTGGATTTGGGGCTGCCGGATCTGGACGGTACGGAGGTCTGCCGTCGGCTCCGGGTGCAGCATCGCATTCAGACGCCGGTGCTCATGCTCACGGCGCGGGATACCCTGGCGGACAAGCTCAGGGGCTTTGAAGCGGGGGCGCATGACTATCTTTGCAAACCCTTTGCTCCGGAAGAGCTGGAGGCGCGGGTCCGGGCGCTCAGCCGTCACCATCCCCGCCTGCGCCCGGAAGCGTTGCAGTGCGGTGGCGTGCGTCTGGACCCTGCCACGCATGAAGTGACCCGGGAGGGACGGGTGGTGGAGCTGACGCCGACCGGATTTCAGCTGTTGCGGGTGCTCATGCAGGCCACCCCGGAATTCCGTGGACGCGAAGAGCTGGAGGCGGAGATCTGGGGAGATTTTCCCCCGGGGCCGGATGCGATCCGCACCCACATCGCCCAGCTCCGAAAACAGCTGGACAAACCGTTTAACGCACCACCCCTCATCGAAACCCGATACGGGATCGGCGTCCGGTTCCGGGAGCAGCCGGATGTGGAGTAAGCGGCTTTCTACCCAGCTGTTCCTCAGCTTTTCCGCCTTTTCAGTATGTATGCTGGGGTTCATCGCCCTGTTCACCTGGATGAGTTACGAGGCCGGACGGGAGGCTGCCGCCCAGAAAATGTTGATGAGCGCGGTGGTGGAGTGGCAGCGGAATCCGGAGGCGCCGCTGCCCCGGGGCGATCTTCTGTACGGCTTTGTGGGCGAGAGCCGGGTCCCCGGCCGCCTCCGGAGGCATCTGGATGATTTCGAAGCAGAGGACTACGAGGTGCCTTTGTGGGAATGGAGCGAGATTCAGATGTGGAAAGGGACACACCCGCGGACCGGAGAGCCGGTGTACCTGTTCCTTGAACTCGGTCAGACGGCCGACCGGGCGGTTTTGGACCCGAATCTGGAGCGGGGAATCCTGCTGGGAGGCGGGGTGGTTCTGGTGGGTGCGGTGGCGCTGGGTTTTCTCATCAGCCGCCGCCTGTCCGGCCCTTTGAATTCATTGTGCCGGGATATTGCAGATACCGGTCCGGACCAGTCCTTCCGGCGACTTGCAGACCGGTATCCGGACGGCGAGACCGGGGAGGTGGCCCTGGCGTTTGACGGACTGCAGGAGCGGCTGCAGCGTTTTGTGGAGCGGGAACGACGGTTCACCGGCGACGCCAGTCATGAACTCCGGACCCCCCTGACCCTGCTGCGCACAGCTACCCGGGTGCTGCGCACCAGTTTACCCGATCCGCAGCCCAAACAGGCGCGTGCACTGGACCATCTGGATCAGGGGGTGGAGGAGATGACCCGGTCGGTGGAGAGTTTTCTTTATCTGGCCCGGGAGCGGAGCCTGAGGCCGTCACCGTCAGGGGGCAGGCCGGGAGAGGTGGTGCAGCATACGGTCGCGTTTCAGTGTGAGCAGCTCGAGCGGCCCCCTGAGGCAGTGCAGCTGCGGGTGAGGGGGGAGCCGGAGCTGCAGGTGCCGGTGGAACTGCTGCGGGTGGTGACCGCCAACCTGGTTCGGAACGCCTTGCAGCATGGAGAGGGAAAGCCGGTCCGGGTGCAGTTGACGGAGACGGAACTGGTGGTGGAGGATAAAGGGCCTGGCATTCCGGAGGAACTGAGGAACTGCCTGGGAAACCCGTTCCCGCCCGGACGGCGTCCGGAGGGCGTCGGGCTGGGGCTTTCCATTACCCGGGAGATTGCCGCACGCGCAGGATGGAGCCTATCCTGGGAATCCCCCGGAACGCAGGGCACCCGAGCGACGGTTCGCTTCAATGCGGATGGGTAGGCGGCTGTCCTACGCCTGAGTCCATTGATGTGATCAAAACATTTTAGGCAAGATTCCCGGTTTTACCTTTTCTGGATTAACTTTCAATCTCCCTGCTGTCCTTCTGGCGGGCTTTTTGTTCCTGAGAATCATCATTTTCTCACCGAATTGCGCTGTTCAGGGGCAGAGTTCTTCCGTAGGATACGGTCTATGAAAAAATCTCTGTTTGTTCTGCTGATGCTGGGTGTGATTGCGGTGGCTGTGCTTTTTCTGTTCATGGAAAAACTGGACGGCATCGTGAAAAATCAAATTGAGATTGTGGGCACAGAGACGCTGGGTCAAACGGTGCGGGTAGGCGGGGTGAACATCGAACTGAAATCGGGAATGGGGGAAATTACCGGACTGTCCATTGCCAACCCGGCGGGATTTGCAGATCCGCTGGCCTTTGAGCTGGAGCGGATTCGTTTGGCCATTCATCTGCCCTCTCTGAACCGGAATCCTCTGGTGCTGAACGAATTTGTGCTGGAGGCCCCGGTGGTTTCTCTGGAAATCCGGGAGGATGACAGCACAAACCTGGATGAAATCATCGCCCACCTGGAGGCCCGGGCTAAAGACGCGCCTGCGAAACCTGCGGAAACAGATCGGGAGTCCGCTGCCGGGGATGCGGAGGCGGAAGAGATGTTTTTTGCGGTGAAGGATCTGAAAATTTCCGGGGTGGAGCTGCGGCTACGTCATCCCCGGTTCGGGGAGGAGGCCCGGGATTTTGTCCTGCCGGAGATCCATCTTTCCGGGTTGGGGGGCGGTCAGGGAATTTCTCCGGCCGGATTGAGTGAAGTGATTGTGAAAGCGATTGCCAAAGAAGGCGCAAAACAGGCGCTGAAAGCGGAAGCGGAAAAGCAGGCGGAAAAACTCCTGGACAAAGCCGGGGAGGCGCTTTTCCGGAAATTTGACGCCTCCGAAAAAGCGGCCGCAGAGTAATCCCCCGTTTTCCCCGCGCCGTCCAGGCCGGCGCACCTGGAAAGGATGTCACCATGACCCAACACATTGCCTTTCTTGCGCTGTTTCTTTTCTTCTATCTGCTGGTGAGCGCCCGGCTGGAGAAAACCCTGATCAGCGGGGCCTTGCTGTTTGTGCTGATCGGATGGGCGGTGGGCCCCCGGGGTTTGCACTGGCTTTCTTTTCCGGTGGGAGAGGAGGGGCTCAGTCTGTTGGCGGAGCTGACGCTGGCCGTGGTCCTGTTCAGTGATGCGGCGCATGCCCGCCTGCACATCCTCTGCAAAACCCACCGTTTTCCTGAACGGCTATTGGGGATCGGACTGCCGCTAACGCTTTTGCTGGGCTGGGTAATCGCAAAGGAACTGTTTCCGGAGTTCACCTGGGTGGATGCGGCCCTGCTGGCCACCATTCTTGCGCCCACCGATGCCGCACTGGGGAAAGCGGTGATGATTCGCAAAGAGGTGCCTGCACCTATTTCAGAGGCGCTGAATGTGGAAAGCGGTCTGAACGATGGAATCTGTGTGCCGGTCATGGTGGCGCTGCTATCCCTCAGCGGGAGTCCGGCCTCTGCATCCGGCTGGCCGATCCTGCTTCTCCTGCTGCAGAAAGTGGGCATCGGCATCGTGGTGGGTGCGGGACTGGCTTTCCTCGGAGAACGCTGGGTGAAAATCTGTACCCGCCGGAATTGGAGTCACAAACAGGTCACCTCGCTGGCGGTGGTCAGTCTCTCTTTTGCCTGCTTCTCCGTGGCCGAATTATGGGGAGGAAGCGGATTTATCGCCTGTTTTGTGGGCGGACTGGTGTATGGAGCCCTTTCCAAACAGGAGCAGCATCACCCTTTCCTCTCCTCCGAAGCACCCGGAGACGGGTTGTCGCTGATCACCTGGGTGGTGTTTGGCGGAACCGTGGTGGGACAGTCTGTTCCTTATCTCAGTTGGCGGAGTATGCTTTTCAGTCTACTGAGTCTGACCCTGATCCGGATGCTGCCGGTCTGCATTTCCCTGCTGGGCAGCGGGCTCAACCGCAGCGAAAAATTCTTTATCGGCTGGTTCGGACCGCGGGGACTGGCCAGCGTGGTGTTTGTCGTCATGCTGCTCAACCGGAACCTGCCCCAGGCCCCGCTGATTGCCTCCATTTCGATGAGCACCATTCTGCTGAGCGTGATGCTGCACGGACTCAGCGCAAACCCTCTGGTGAAACGTTTCGGAGCCGCAGAGGCGGCGGGGAGCTGAGGGGGCCGGAAGGAAAAATGTCATCCCGGAAGCTTCCCACATTTTTTTCTCTTTTTGGGCAAGAAAATGTCATCTTTACCGACGAAAGGCCGATTCAGGACTCCTCTCAACCCACCCAAGGTATTTTATGTCTCCATGCCACCCCGCTTTGTTGGATAATCTCCGCTATCTTGATCAGGCCGCAGATTTGCTGGAAGTTCTGACTCCGGAGGACTTTGTGCACACCCATCCGCCACTTTACACCTCTGGCATCGGGCCGCATCTCCGTCACTGCATGGACCATTATGAGCTGTTCACCCAGGGGCTGTCCGCCGGCAAAGTGGATTACGATTTGCGTCCCCGGCGGGATTTGCAGCAGCGGGATCCCGAAGCGATGCGCCGGTGGATTCAGGAGATTCGCGAGGCGCTGCTGGCGCTCGGCGAAACCGATCCTCAGCAGGAAATTCTGGTGAAAATGGATGGGGGTTCGGAAATGGAGCGCCCCTGGAGCCGCTCCTCGGTTCTGCGCGAATTTCAGTTTCTGATCAGTCACACCGTGCACCATTTCGCGCTGATGGCCATGATCCTGAAGGATCAGGGTCATCCGGTTCCCGCAGAATTCGGGGTGGCCCCCTCCACGCTCAGACATCTGGCGGAACAAGCCGCATGTGCACAGTAAGCTGGTGGAGACGGGAGGGGCGTTTGAGCCTGAGGTTTAACCGGGATGAACAGCGGAACCGTCCGCCGGCCGAACTTCCCCGGCGCTGCGGGGATCTGATTTGTCCCCGGGATCCCCAGGGGGGAGGCACCTGGATTGCGGTGGACCCGGCTGGGACGGTACACTGTCTGCTGAATTTCTATGGCAGCGATCCGGCCGCCGTGCCGCCGCAGCCGCGCAGCCGGGGGGAATTGCCGCTGCTTTCGGCAGGAAATCCGGAACCGGTCCGCTCCTGGCTGCAGCCGCAAGCCTATCCGCCTTTTCATCTGCTGCGGATTCCCCGCTCCGGCTGCGTGACTCATGTCTGTTGGGATGGCCGCCGCCTGTTTGACGCACCCGCCCACCCTGAAATCACGCATTGGACCACATCCGGCTGGAATTCCGAAGCCGTGGTGCGGGCCCGGGGACTGCTGTTTCAGCAGATTCTGGAGGAACAGGGGCTCTCAGAGTCGGCCCTGCATGCTTTTCATACCTCCACCCATGCGGAGGACCCCGGCCGTTGGCCCTGTATGCGCCGTCCCGATGCGCAGACGGTTAGCATTTCGGAAATTTTGATCGACGAACAGAGAATCCTGTTTAGGTATACCCCCATCACCGATCAGGGAATGCACCCACCGCATGAATGTGATCAACCTCTCCAGATCCGCTAAATCCTTTTTGGGGATCCTATGGATTTCCGGTCTTTTCTGGCTGGGTACTGCTCTCTATGCGGAAGCCCCTTCCGCCTCCCCCGATGCGGCGCTGACCCGGAATCATCTGCTGGTCCAACTGCTGGACGGTCCGGCCGAGCAGCCGGTGGGTTGGAAACTGCTGGGAGTTCTGGTCCTGATTGCGCTGGCAACCCTGATTACCGAGGATTTGACCTGTGTGGTGACCGGTCTGATGATTGCCAACGGAACCCTTCTCTGGTCCCAGGGACTTACAGCCTGTCTGCTGGGAATTTTGTTCGGTGATTTTCTCCTTTATCTGGCGGGCCGCAGACTCGGGCGCCCCGCGATTCGGAAAATTCCGCTGCGCTGGATGATTGATCCGGTCAAACTGATGGAAACCGAGGACTGGTTTCACCGGCGGGGAGGGCTCACGATCCTGATTTCCCGCTTTGTCCCGGGAACCCGTCTGCCCGCCTATGTGGCTGCCGGGATTCTCGGGGTTCCCTGTCTGAAATTCACCGCCTATTTTGTTCTGGCGGCGTTGATCTGGACGCCTTCCCTGATCTGGATCTCCACCAAACTGGCCGGTAAAGCGCTCCTCGGCATCCAGAAATACAATCAGGAAGCGCCGTGGGTGGTGCTGGCGCTGATCCTCACCTATGTGGTCGTGTTGAAGATTTTTATCCCCTGTCTGAGCTGGCGCGGACGCCGTTTACTGGTCGGACGCTGGCGGCGCTGGACCCGTCCCGAATACTGGCCGACCTCGGTGCTCTATTTTCCAGTATTTTTCTATCTGGTTTTCCGTGCCCTGCGGGCAGGCCGACATCCGATGGATTTTTCGGCCTGCAACCCTTTCATTCCGGGGGCG
>JBMTJR010000096.1:0-8419 GCA_049438565.1 Kiritimatiellia bacterium | reverse complement strand
CCAGTCCGGTAAAGGTTCCGGTGAGAATTTGCAGCGATTTGCCGACCCGGATGATGTTGTTGGATATCCCGTTCATCTCGGCGATGAGTTCTTTGGTGGTGCCGTAGGTTTTGGCCAGTTCCCCCAGGGTGTCGCCCATCTTTACCATATGGTTGACTTTTTCCTCCATGGGTGCGCTGCTGAAAACCAAGCGGAGATGCAGATCTCCCAGAAATTTTTCCACTTCACTGATTTCCGTCTGATTCCGCAGGGATTCCAGCAGCAGGAGGGCCTGTTCCCGGGCCTGGTTCAGTTCTCCGGAGCTTTCAAGGGCCTTGATTTCCGGGAGGGAGGGGAGGACGGCGGGCGTTTCGGTTTCACGTTCTGTGCGGACCGCCGCAACGGTTTCCGGAGCGGAGTCCGGTTCCCCCTTGGATTCAGGCCTTACCCGGAACCACAGGCCAAAGCAAAGAGCGGCCGCGGCCAGAAATCCAAGGGCCGGGATCAAAAGTTGGTTTTTCCTCGCAGAGGATCGGGTTACATAAATCTGGGTCATAACAGCGCGTCTAAATCCCTTAAAACAAGAGCCATACTGGGATAACGTTCCTCTTTCCGTTTGGCCAGACATTTTTCAACCACAGCCTCCAAACGTTTTGAAATATCATTGCGGTGCTCATGGAGAGGGTATGCTTTTACCCGCGGATCCACCACTGCCCGTTTGTATTCGGTCACCGAATTCGCCTCAAAGGGTTTGTGATGGGTGAGCATTTCGTACGCCACCACCCCGAAGGCAAAGACTTCCGAACGTTCGTCCACCTCGTGCAGCCGCAGGGTCTCCGGAGCCAGATAGGTGGGGGTGCCGGGGAGAATTTTCAGTTTGACCGGTTTGGCATTTTTGTGAGGGATGGCCAGGTCAAAATCAATCAGCACCAGGTCGGGGTCCGGTTTGATCAGGATATTTTCCGGTTTGAGATCCATATGCAGATAGCCCTGATTGTGTACATAATTCAGTGCCTGGGCGAGTTTTCGGACGAATGTGAGGGAATTGTTTTTCAGAATCGGGTTCTGGTGCAGGATACACTCACGGAGATTCTCTGCTTCATGATACTGAATCACCATGTATTGAAATCCCTTGCAGACTCCGGAATCGATGACTTTGATCACACAGGGATGATCAAAAGTCTGCACATATTTAAGTCCTTTTTTGAACGACTTGATAATGTTTCTGTCCTTTCTGTGTTGTTCCTTTACGAAACGTACCACCACCCGCTTGCCCTCCTGATCCGCGCAAACGTACAAATCAGTCATTCCTCCCTTGGGAATTTTATTTAGAACGCGGTATTGTGGCAGGTCCTGTATTTTCATTTGTGGAAATTTAACTATATTCGTCTATACATATCAACCATCCATCCTTCTAATCACATTTCTCTAAGATGTCTCTCACTTTCAGTACTGACCCCAAACTTGTCTCTTCCCCGGTTTCTAAGGGGCTGATCCTTGCCAACGTGGCGGTTTATGCCGCAAGTCAGCTGGGGGATTTTCTCGGGCTTCCGGGTCTGAACACCCTGTCGGTTCTCAATCTTTTCGGTTTGTTTCCCGCCGGGGTGTTGCAGGAGGGAATGTTCTGGCTGCCCTTCACGTATATGTTTCTGCATGGCGGACTGGCCCACCTGCTGTTCAACATGATGGGGATTTATCTGCTCGGTCCCGACCTGGAGCAGACCTTCGGCCGGGCCAAATTCCTTTTTCTTTATCTGTTCAGTGGCTGGATGGGTGCGGTCACCTTTATTGCGATCTCCTACCTGATTCAGGGTCAGCTTACCCCGTCAGTGGGAGCTTCCGGAGCGATTTTCGGTTTGCTGGGGGGGATTGTGGCCCTGTACCCCCGGCGGGTGTATGTGCTGCTTCCGCTGATGATCCCCATGCGCGCCTCGGTTCTGGCCACCCTGTTGCTCTCCACGCATCTGTTTTTTATTCTCACCCCCTACGGAAATCACGTCGCGTATGAAGTGCATCTGGGCGGGGGGCTCACCGGTTTTTTCTTCTGTGGCGGGGCGGCTCTGCTGCACCGGCGCCGCTGGCGGGATGTGATTCCGAAACCGGAGATTCCCTATGCCGCCGTGGAACTGGAATCCCTGGTTTACCGGATTGCCCGCAGTGAAGCCCCGGGGCTGCCGGAGGCGGAGCAACAGCGCTACGAACTTCTGCGTCAGGCACTGCGGTTTGAGGATATTCCTTCGGTGGAGGAGATCCGTGCCCTCGGTGGAAATCAGGATTCGCTCGGATCAGTTTCGTAAAAACCTGGCCACAAACATCCCGTCCGCCCGGGTCTCACCGGGAAGCAGACTGAGAGTTCCATCGGTCGATACCTCCCGCAGCGGATGCGGGAAGGCACTGAGGCTGAATTCGGGATGGGCGGCGAGAAATTCCGTCACCACCTCCAGGGTTTCGCTCCGGCACAGACTGCACACCGCGTAAATCAGCTGACCGCCGGACGGCAGGGCGGGAGCCACCGCATCGAGCATCTTCAGTTGACGGCGTTTGGCCTGTTGAATATCCGAAGCCTCCGTGCGCCAGGGAGCATCCGGATTCCGGCTCCAGGTCCCGGTGCCGGTGCAGGGAGCATCCAGCAAAATTCCATCAAACGCGATCCGGGGCAACTGGAGATCCTTCTGGAGCAGATCCAGGGCGTAGCGACGGACTTTCGCCAGACCGTGACGCCGTCCGCGCCGGGTCAGTTCGCTGAGCACCTCTTCCCGGCGGTCCGTGCAGGTCAGATCCAGATTCCGGCCGGCATGATCCAGTAACTGGAGACTTTTTCCACCGTTTCCGCAACAGGCATCCCACCACTTTTCCCCGGGGGAGGGATTGCAGATACGGACCACCTGCTGACTGCTCAGGTCCTGCACTTCCAGCTGCTCCGCATGGGCCTGCAGCCAGCGGCTGACTTTTCCCGCATCCGCGAAAGCGTAACTGCAGGGCGAGGTCTCCCCGGACCATTCGGCTCCGTCGGAGAGCAGCGCTTCATGCAGTTGGGGCCGGGCCTCCGCATCCACCCGCAGCCAGGTGGGCGGACGTTCAAAATGTTCGGCCAGCCGATCCGCATAGGGGCCCAGATGTTCGGTCTGTTCCTTCCACCAGGAGGGAAGCCACTCGGAAACGGGGGCCAATTCACAATTCAGAACCGATTCGGTGTCCGCTTTTCTCTGCTCCAGCGAGCGGGCCGGATCGTTGGATTCGGGCAGGGGAGATCCCAGCTCGCGCAGCATTTCCTGGAGGGCGGGGGGCCATTCGCGGGATTCGAGCGACCAGGCGGCGCAAAGTCCCTGGGCCAGGGGCAGGCTCCCCACGGCACCGTGCCAGCGAAACCAGCTGAATACCGCGTCGCGGATGAGTCTGCGGTCCCGGCTGCCGTATTTTTTGCTGCCGCCCATCAGTTTGGTGAGCACCCGGTCGGCGGGCTGACCTTGCCGGACCCCCTGTTCGGTGGCCTCCAGCATGGCCAGAATCACTGCGGCCTGGCGGGGGGCCCAGGAGGGAAGCGTTTCCCCGGTCATATCAGCCTCTGGATGGCATCGGCGGCATTCATTTCCTCGGTGAGATCAAACGCAGAGATGTTTTCCCCGTCCACTGTCAGCGCGGGATTGCCTGCGAGTTCGCAGAGCCGCGCTTCCGTGAGACCCGCCGCGAGAAGCTGCGCCCCGAAAACGGTATCCGCATAGCCCATGGTGCTGTCCGACTCGTGGTCGCAGAAGAAACGCTGAAGCTCGACCATCCCTTCCAGTGGACCGGCGGAGAGATGAATGCCGTTGGAACCCTGATGCACCTCTTTGAGATTAAATTCATCCTTGCGGGCCAGCAGTTCGGCCCGGATACTTCCGGCTGCGGCTTTCTGCGGATCCGTACTGCCGGTCAATTCGCTCCGCAGCACTTTCCAGTCCCGGGCGGAGCGCCCTTCGATGGCGATGATTGCCCGTCCGGGCGTGGTGAATGGCACAAGCTGGAAGGCATGAAAGGGATTGAGCACCAGATAAATCACTCCCTGCATCTCCAGACGCATGCAGTAGCTGCCTCCTCCCAGTTTGGTGGTGCCCAGATTGTCACTCAGCGTGCAGAGGGTCAAGGGGGTGAATTCCGGCTGGGCCTGCAGAAACTGATGGCCTCCCAGCACTTCGGCCCCGTTGGCGAGGTCCTCCGCAAAGGTTTCGCGGAGTTTTTCCCGGGCCTGCGCGGTCAGGGCGGCCTCGCCCTGTTTGCTGATCGCGTTGATCACACCGTAATGCTGGTCCATAATGGAATATTTGGAAAGAATGGCCGCAGGCAGAATCCGCACGGCGTGGACGGTGGCTTCAAACTGGGTCAGACGTTCAAAGACCATGTTGGCAATGCCTTTAAGATCCACCCCATCATGCACCGCAGTGACTTCCGGTTTCAGGAACAGCAGAAACTGGTGGGCCTGATCCTCCGGACTCGCTTCGTAGGGGACAACCCATCGGGCCTGCTGAGACTGGAGGACTTCGTCAAATGCTTCAAAAAGGAGAGTGTTCATGGTGGGTTCCTTGAAAATTCCGTGGGTCGGAAGGAGAAGAAAATCTCTCTCCGAGATTCGGAGAGAGACAGGAAAGTTGGTGGGCCCGGCCGGACTCGAACCGACGACCTAGAAATTATGAGTTTCCAGCTCTAACCAACTGAGCTACAGGCCCGGAGGGCCTTTTCCATAGTGAACAAAGACCTGAATGCAAGAGCAAAGCTTTTCTTACATTGGCTTGAGCACGGCCAGCACCTGGCCAGAAGTCACCCGGTCGCTTTCCCGGACACGAAGTTCGGAAAGGATACAGTGCTCAGGAGATTTGACCGCCATTTCCATTTTCAGCGACTCCAGAATCATGATGGTGTCTCCCGGACGGAGAATCTGACCCGGACTGGCTTTCAGCTGGTAGACCAATCCATCCGCCTGACACATCAGTTTCACCGCCTCCTGCAGACCGGGCGTCTGTTTCTCCTGGTGCAGCTCGACGTCCAGATACTGATTGCCGATTTTGACCCGGCCCTGATCAATATCCACCTGATAGACATATCCGTCCACTTTCACTTCATAATGACCCTGTTCCGCAGGCGCGGCCGGGGCGGGGGCCGACGGGGCCGGAGCCGCAGCGGCCGGGGCGGGTTCCACTTTGGGTTCCACCTTCCGCACAGCGGTTTTGGCTTCGCCCTTCAAGAAGGCAACGCCCTTCAGACCGCAGCTGGCCACGATAAAGATATTTTCGTCGCTGACCGGGAGTTTGTTGTCTTTGAGGGTTTGGGTGGCGGCTTTGACACCCCGTTTGGGATCCGCGTTGTTCAGGTCGATCGGATGTTCCGTGGTGGGGGGGAGATTGAGCTGTTCGGAGGCTTTGGCGACCAGATCGGGATCCGGAGCCACGGGGGTTTTCCCGAAATATCCCAGAATCATTTTTCCAAAAGGCTCGGAAATCTTTTCCCAGGGACCGAACATCACATTGTTGAAGGCCTGCTGGAAATAAAACTGGGAAACCGGCGTCACGGAGGTGCCGAAGCCCCCCTTGGCCACCACTTCGCCCATGGCGCGGATGATCTGGGGATATTTTTCCATGATTCCGTTGTCCCGGAGCATCTGGGTGTTTGCGGTCAGCGCACCGCCGGGCATGGGGCACCAGGGAATAATGGGTTCCACCCGGGTGGCTTCCGGAGGAAGGAAATAGTCTTTCATACAGTCCTGAAAAACTTCCTCCACCTCGCGGATTTTGTCCACATCGACGTCCATTTGGAATTCGGTGTGACGCAGGGCGTGCCACATGGTGAGCACGTCCGGCTGACAGGTCCCGCCGGAGCAGGGGGCGAGGGAGAGGTCAATCGCATCCGCACCCGCTTCCAGCGCCGCCTGATTGCAGCTGACTGCGGTGCCGGCCGTATCGTGGGTGTGGAAATGAATATAGGTGCCCTCCGGAAGCATTTTCCGGGCGCGTTTGATCGATTCATAAACATACGCCGGCGTGGTGGTGCCGCTGGCGTCTTTGAAACAGACCGAATCGTAGGGCAGACCGGAATCCAGAATTTCGCGCAGGGTCTGTTCGTAAAAATCGGGGTCGTGGGCCCCTTCGCATCCGGGCGGAAGCGCCATCAGGGTCACACAGACCTGATGTTTCAGACCGTGCTGGGTAATCGATTTGGCGGAATCCACCAGATTGTGATAATCGTTGAGCGCATCAAAGTTCCGGATGGTGGTCATTCCGTGCTTTTTGAAGAGTTTCGCGTGCAGATCCACAATGTCCGCCGGCTGCGATTCCAGCGCGACGACATTGACCCCCCGGGCCAGGGTCTGCAGATTGGCATCCGGGCCGGCCGCTTTGCGGAAACGGTCCATCATATCGAAGGCATCTTCGTTGCAGTAGAAGTAGAGCGACTGATAGCGTGCGCCTCCGCCGGCTTCAAAATAGCGGATGCCTGCATCCCGGGCCGCTTCCACGGCGGGAATGAAGTCATCTGTAAACACACGGGCACCGTACACAGACTGAAATCCGTCCCGGAAGGCTGTCAGCATAAAATCAACTTTTCTCATGGAGTGTCTTTTTTAGAGGTGAAATGAGCATGATAGGCGAAGGCGGCGGCGACCGCTTTCCGGCGGTTGTCAGCGAATTTGGGGTCATCCGTCCAGTCCTGAGGAGACTGACTCTTCACCACCGTGGGGCCGCCACGGGGTTTTCCCTGTTTGAGAATGACGAGCAGCAGCAACAGAAGCAGCCCAAATCCCAGCAGGGTGTTGAGCGAAGCCGAATCGGTGTTCGCAAGATATCGGATATAAGGCATTAGAAATGGTTCCATACCCCTTCTATAATCCCCTGGGAGGATTTTGGCAACAGGTATTTTGACAAATAATTAACGAAATTAACCCGCAGTCGATTTTATTGAGGAAAAATACCAATTCAGCGTCCGCAGCAGGCCTTGAATTTCTTTCCGCTGCCGCAGGGGCAGGGGTCATTCCGCCGGGGGGGATCCATCGGAGCCAGGTCGGGTTTTTGGGCCACCACCTGCATAATGTCGGCGGCGGGCCGTCCGGAGCGGAGAAGCTGACACATGATTTCCATGGTGGGTTTCATGTGGTTGAAAATCCGTTTGTAGCCGGGACAGAGATAATTCAGGCCCGGATCCCCGTCGGGGGTTTTCATAAAACGGTGTTTGGGGCATTCCCCGTGGCAGGCAAAGCGGACGGAGCATTCCATGCAGTATTTGGGGAGTTTCGACAGTTTGTCTTTCCCGAACTGCCGCTGTTCGAGGCTCTCCACCATGGATTTGATGGACTGGTTCATAATGTTTCCCAGCTTGTATTTGGGATACACATAATGATCGCAGGAATAGAGGTCTCCATTGTGTTCCAGCGCCATGGCGGTTCCGCAGGTGGGGCTGAACACGCAGAGCGCCCCGCTCATTCCCATCCAGTTGCCCAGCGCCACATCAAAAAACTGCACGAAGGTTTTGCCCACATCGTGGCGCACCCAGTGGTTGTAAATGGTGACCAGAAATTGTCCGTAGTCCTCCGGAATCAGGCTCCAGTCGGTGACCATGCGGTTTCGTTCGATCTTCTGCAGTTCCGGGGGCTGGCTCAGGTCGAGTCCGAGGTTCTTGGCCACGGAATCCGCATCCCGTTCCACCAGCGGGATAAACTGAATGTATCCCGATCCGATCTCTTTCAGATACCGGTACACCTCGGCGGGTTTCTGACTGTTCTTCCGGCTGACCACGGTGAGGGTATTGAACTCGACTTTGTGTTTTTTGAGAAATTCAAGTCCCCGCAGCACCTGTTTGCTGGTGTCCCGGTCCCGCTTGTCCACCCGGTAGGTGTCATGCAGCTCCGGGGGACCGTCGATGCTGAGTCCGACCAGAAAATCATTTTCGGCCAGAAATTCACACCACTCGTCGTTCAGCAGGGTTCCGTTGGTCTGGATGGCATTGGTGATCTTTTTCCCCTGTGCATGCTTCTTCTGCAGTTCGACCACTTTGCGGAAGTAATCGACCCCGAGCAGGGTGGGTTCGCCCCCCTGCCAGGCAAAAGAGATTTCCGGGACCTGCTGCTGAGTAATGTATTGGGAAATATAATTTTCCAGCACCTCGTCGGGCATGCGGAACTGCTCGGTTTCCCCGAACAGTTTTTCTTTTTCCAGATAGAAACAGTAGGTGCAGTTCAGATTGCAGATCGGTCCGACCGGCTTGGTCATCACATGAAACGCGGGAATTTCCGGAAGCGTGAGGCGGGAGAGGGGATCAGACATGATTTTCTCCCCCGGAAAGGGGCTCCGGGTCCTGGGGTGGGTCCGTCAAATCGCTGATCCGCGCCTCCCCGGGATCCGAGCCGAGCAGAATGGCAATCCACCGGTTCTCATCTTTGGACTCCATGGCGATTTTGATCACCATGGTCAGCGGCACG
>JBMTJR010000095.1:0-8440 GCA_049438565.1 Kiritimatiellia bacterium | reverse complement strand
GGTCCCGTGACGCAAAAGCCAGGTGTCGGGATTGTGACAGTACTGGCAACGGAGGGGGCAGCCGTTGAGAAAAAGGACAAAGCGTATGCCCGGACCGTCCAGCGTTCCACCGGTCTCCACAGAATGGACATAGCCCTGATGAGCGGAGCAGACCGCCCGCCCCGGAGAACGCGGCGTGCCGGTCATGAATTTTTTTGCAGATCCCGGATGCGCTCACCCATCTGATTGCGGATCGTATGCAGGCGGCCCAGCATGAGCGAACAGATCTGTTTCATGGTCCCGTACCCAAACGCAGGATCCCGGTCACAAAGTTCACGGATGGCCGAGGCGTCAAATTTCATTAACATGGCCCCTTCCCGGGTTTTCGCCGTGAAAGCCCAGCGGTAGGGAGGCACCAGCCAGGACCAGCCGATCACTTCGCCCACGTCAATCATCTGCACCCACTGTTCCTCTTCATTCGCAAGCGTGGCATAGAGATCCACAGTCCCTTCCATCACAATATAAAAATTCTCTGCAGAGGCCCCCTCTTCAAACAGGGTGGATCCCGATTCCAGATTTAGGACCTCCATATGGTTTGCGAGCTGGTGCAGATAAACCTCACTCAAACGCTGAAATATGGGATGCTCTTTTAAAAACTGTACATTTTCATTCATATTGTTCTTCTCCAAACGCAGATCATACGATTCACGGCGGCGCGTGGGAAGAATATTAGATCAAAAACATTGGTTCATAGGATGCGTCCACCGGTCACTTTGACAAAATCACTGATTTTGTTTTCGATCTCCTGCCATTCCGCAGCCGGGTCTGATCCTTCGACAATCCCCGCTCCGGAGTAAACGTTTACCTGACGGTCCCGCACCAGCCCGGAGCGGATGGCCACCGCGAATTCAGCAGAATCTTCTCCAAAACAGCCTACCGGAGCCGCATACCAGCCTCTGGAAAAGGGCTCCAGACGTTTCAATTCCCGCAGGGCATTTCCCCGCGGGGATCCTCCCACCGCCGGAGTGGGATGCAGAGCCTGCAGAATTTCAGCATCTCCCACACCCTCCTGCAGGGTGGCCCGCAGACGGCTGAGCAGATGCTGTTTGCGCTCCAGCCTCAAAAGCTTGGGACGCTCCTCTGATTCGACGGAACAGGCCAGCAGATGCAGCGCGCGCATGACATCCCTTCGCACCAGCTCCTGTTCATGCCTTTCCTTGGGGGAATCCAGCAGTTCCTGACCCAGGCGCTCATCCTCCTCGGTATCCGACACCCGCGGACGGGTTCCGGCCAGCGCTTCCGTGTGCAGTTCGCGTCCCTCGCGGCGGTACAAACATTCCGGCGGGGTGCCCATGAAAGCCACCCGCTCAGAGGGTTGAAGGAGAAAGTGGTAGCAATTGGACGTCACCTGTTCGAGCACGGCCAGGATTTCCGAAGCGGTCACTGCGGTGGCGAAGGTGTATTCCGCTTTCCGGGCCAGAACCACCTTGTCCAGCACCGCATGATGGATCAGGTCCAGGGCCGCCAGCACATTGGCCTCCCATCCCTCGCGGTCAGGAAAGTCCCGGCGGCAGATCAGAGTGGGCAGAGGCTCCGGCACCTGCACGGCTCCCGTCACCAACTGCCATTCATCCAGCAATTCTGTCAGATTCACCTCCACGTTGCGCCGGAAATACAGATTGCAGCACAGGAGGGTTTTCCCGTCCCGACGGCAAAGCTCCGCAAAAGGAATCCAGAATCTGCATTTTCCCATTTCCGGCCAGGGCCGTTCCTCCATGGAGGATTCAGAGAACGAAAATCCTCCGAAAAAGCAGGGCTTCTGGGGACCAAAGCGGGAGAGGATTTCCCTTCCTTTCTGAAACACCGCCTCCGGCGCCTCCACCGAATCCGCCGTGCACTCCACACAACAGCCCAGTCCGGCCACTTTTTCGTCCCGGTCCCTTGCCGCCCAGTAGCTTTTGCGGGGAAAACGCTGTCCGGTGAGCCAGCGCAGAGGATCGGTGTCCTCCACCGTCACCTGAATCCGGACGCCCCGCTGCTGAACATGATCCGGCGCATTCATCCAGTCTTTGTAGGCCCTGCGGATCCGCATCGGCATTTCCGAAACCGCACTCCGCAACACAGAATCCGATGCCGTTCCCCTCATTCCGGTTTTACCCCCGTGTATAAAGTGGCCACCCCCAGGGTCATGGGTTCCGCCTGAACCTGCTCAAACCCCGCCTCCCGCATCAGCGCACAGAAGGACTCTCCGCAAGGGAAGGTCTCCACGGTCTGATTCAGATAGTTGTAGGCATACGAATCTCCGCTGACCCATCCCCCCAGCCGGGGCAGAATATGCCGGAAGTATTTGAGATATCCCCAGCGGACAAAGGCATTCGGAGGAAGGGAGCATTCGAGAATACAGAGGGTTCCGCCCGGGACCAGAACCCGCTTCATGTCCCGCAGCGCGGTGGGAACATCCAGCACGTTGCGGATTCCGAAACTGATGGTGACCACATCTGCCGATTCATCCTGAGCCGGACAGGCCATGGCGTCCCCGGTGAGCAGCTGCACCCGCTGCTCCAGTTCTCGTTCCCGGATTTTGCCCCGTCCCACTTCCAGCATTTGTTCGGAAAGGTCATACCCCACGGCCTGCTGGATTTGGGCTTTGCCGTCCAGAAGGAAGAGGATCTGGTCCGCCGTGCCGGTCGCCAGATCCACAATCTTCAGCGGACGGCCTTTGGGCAGATGACGCCGCATCCGTTTCCGCCAGCTCACATCCCTGCCGAAGGAAAGTGAGCGGTTTAAAAAATCATATCGGCCCGCAATGCGGTCGAACATTTTCCAGACGTCCTGACGGCTGGGGGAGTTGAGGGGGGGGGAGCTTTTCTGCATTTGCTTGAGTTCGGCAGGCAATATAGTAGAATTCTGTTTCGATGCAACCTCTGATCCAAATCCAAAACCTGAAAGCACTGCAGGAACGGTTCCCCGAAGAGGCCGAAATCTGGTGCGTGGATGTGGATCGGCAGCGGATCTCCCGGATCCGGCCTCCGGATCCGACGGAGCACGCCCCGGTCTCCACCAGCCGCTTCGGCCTGGGGAACATTCCCGGATCCCTGAAAACCCCTCTGGGCGCTCACCGGGTCTGTGAAATTATCGGCGCAGGAGCCCCGCCGGGTCAGCCGTTTCAAAGCCGCGAGCCCTCGGGCACACCGCTTTCGAAGTGGACCGGAGGAACCGGCGATGCGATTCTCACCCGGATTTTATGGCTGGAGGGGCTGATCCCCGGTTTCAATGACCAGAGCAGAAACCGCTTTATTTATGTACACGGCACCCATCAGGAGGAGAAACTCGGGACCCCGGCCTCCCAGGGCTGCATCCGCATGGCCAATGAAGTGATTGCCCACTGGTCCGATGAACTCCGCAGCCCCTCCCCTCTGGTGTGGATCGGCCACGTCCGGACATGATCCCGCACCGGAAATGGTTGCGGCGGGAGGGACTTCAATTTAGGCTTTCCCATTCAGGTTCAACTGATACAGCTCGGAGCTTATGCGGTTTTTACTTCTGATCTTTCTGCTCCGGTTTTCCCTGTACAGTCCCGCCCAGCGGCCGGATGTGGATGCCCTGACCCGTGAACTCGATCTGAGCATCCTGCGGGAGGAAAACGGCGAGGAACCGGAAACTCCGCTGCGTCCTCCCCCGCATCATGTTTTTGTGGATTTCGACCGGCTTCCCGCGGTCGCCCCGGCGGCGGAATGGCTGGAATCTTTCCAGAACGGAAATCTGTACCTTCTCCGTCTGCCGGCGGCATCCTATCTGGTCGCACCCAACCCGCCACGGGTGGATACCTCCTATGCGGCACTCGCCCTTGCCCTGCAGGAACTGGATCTGCAGGCCCGCTTTCCGGTAAAGCTGGTGCTGCATGCCGATGGAAATTTCAGCGTGGCGGTTGCCCTGGCCGAGCCGCCCGACCGTCCGCTTCCGCTGGGCATCGATCTCAGTCCGCTCCCCGCGCTTGAATTCGCCGCAGTGGAGGCGGATATCCAGCTTCTGGACAAAACCCATCCCCCGGTTCTGGATGCCTATCTGCGCCTGCAGTCCCTGGCCCGCAGTCAGGGATGGACGCTGGACCGGAAAGAATTTTATTTTTTTCCGCAATCCCCCGGTAAGGTTTGGTTCGCCCTGCGCGTCCAAACCCCTGAGGACGATCCCGCGTCCGCAACCAAGGAATAATCCCTATGAAATTTCTGCTGATCTTCTTTCTGACAACCCTGACTGGAACCCTGGCCATGAGTGATTCCCCTGCAACGACTGAAAAAGCCTCTTTTGGAGGCGGATGCTTCTGGTGCATCGAACCTTTCTTTGAAAAACTGAAAGGAGTGATTTCCGTTCAGTCCGGTTATCAGGGCGGTGACGTGAAAAATCCCACCTACAAAGAGGTGACCACCGGGAAAACCGGACATGCCGAGGTGGTGCAGATGGTTTATGATCCCGCGCAAATCCAGTTCAAGGACCTGCTCGAGGTATTTTTTGAAATTCATGATCCTACCACGCTGAACCGTCAGGGGGCGGACATCGGAACCCAGTACCGCTCCGCGATCTTTTATTACACGGAGGCCCAGAAAACCCAGGCGGAAGCGGCAATCGCCCGGCTCAATGCGGAGAAGGTATTTGACCGTCCCGTGGTCACTCAGGTTCAGGCGGCAGGCGAGTTTTACGTTGCGGAAGGATATCATCAGGACTACTTCGCCAAAAATCCCAACGCGCCTTATTGCCGACTGGTGATCGCTCCCAAGCTGAAAAAAATTCAGATCCGTGAAGCACTGTTGAAAGACTGAACGTGGAGTTTCAGTCTTTACGGTAGCAGATTTGCCGGACGTGGATGAGGTCGGTGTCAAACCCCGCCTCGCAGTAACAGAGGTAATACTGCCACTTGCGCACAAAGGCATCGTCGAAGCCCAGGGCTCTGACCCGGTCCCGGGAACCGAGAAATTTGACACACCAGCGCCGCAGCGTCTCAGCATAGTCTTTTCCGAATTCGAAATGATCGACAACCTTCAGATCCGTGTGTCTTTTGCGGATCTCCTCGATGACACTCGGGCTGGGCAAATGTCCGCCGGGAAAGATGTGCTTGCGGATAAAATCCACACTGCCGTTGTACTCCTGATACCGTTCATCGGGGATAGTGATCGCCTGCAGGGCAAAGCGGCCTCCTTTTTTAAGACGGCTGTTCACCACCTGAAAATATTCCGCCAGAAAATCATGTCCTACCGCCTCGATCATTTCGATGCTCACGATGTGATCGAACTCGCCCTGCACATCCCGATAATCCTGCAGACGGATTTCCACCCGGTCCTCCAGACCGGCGGCCTGCACCCGCTGACGGGCCTCTTCCGCCTGACGATCGGAGAGCGTGAGACTGGTTACCCGGCACCCGGTCCGCTGCGCCATCCGGATCGCGCAGGCGCCCCACCCACTGCCGATTTCCAGAACATGATCCTCCGCCCCCGGTGACAGCTGATCAATCAGCCGGTCGATTTTCCGGTACTGAGCCAGTTCAAGATCCTCTCCCTCCCGTTCAAAAATCGCGGAGGAATAGGTGAGCGAGGGGTCCAGAAAAGTTGCGTACAGTTCGTTGCTGAGATCGTAGTGTTCCTGAATATTCTTCCGGGCATTCTCCTTGGTATTGCGCCGGAGTTTATGCAGGAGATGATCCATTTTTTTCAACATCCCGGAAGTCCCCCGGGCCAGAGGCCCCATTTCCTGCTGACTCCGGGCCAGCACCCGCAGCAGCGCACTCAGATCGCCGGTGCTCCATTTGCCTTCAATGTAAGTCTCCGCCAAAGCCATGCTGCCCCCCAGCAAAATAGATTTGGCCAGATTCTCCTCATGGAAAGTCAGGTCCGCCCGGTCCTGATCACTTTTCCCCAGCGTCAGCCGCTCCCCGTCCGGAAGCGTGAGCTCAATCCGGCCGCCCTGCAGATGTTGGAGCGTGCTGAAAAATATTCGGTCCCAGTAGCTTGTCGGTGACATTTCAGTTTGTGCGGAGGAAGTTAGGGTTTTCGTGGTATCCATGGAAAAAACACCGGGGTGGATTGTTGATATTCACGATAGGCATCCCCCCTGGAGCGCAAAGACTGTCTCTCGGCATGGGGAACTCCCGTAACGTATCTGAGGAAAACGTACATCAAAATTGGTCCCAAAAGGGTGAAAATCCAGACCTCGGACCCTATCCCCATCAGCACATACCCAAACCAGTGCAGCCACTCGAAAAAATAATTAGGGTGACGGCTGTATCTCCACAGCCCCCGCTGACAAACCTTACCTTTGGTGGAGGGATCCCGTCGGAAAGCCGCCAACTGCCGGTCAGCCAGTGTTTCCCCCAAAATTGAAAATCCCGCCACCCCCAGCCCCAGCAGATCAAAAAGGTCCGGCGAAGCCCCAGCACGGCGGGTCACCACCCAGGCCGGAGTCATAAATAGCAGCACCAGCAGCGCCTGCGACTCAAAGACCCAGAAGAATCTCCGGTTGGCATTTTCGCCCCAGTGTTTCCGGAGATTCTGGTAGCGGGTATCCTCCTCTTTGGAGCCCAGCAGACGGTCTGTCAGAATGTGCAGGGCCAGGCGGCCGGACCAGAAGAAAAGGATGCCACAGGCCAGCCAGGCCCGGAGAGAATAATCTGAGTGAATCAGAATAAAAATTGAAGACATCCACATGCCGGCGCTCCAGCCGAAATCAACCCAGCCGGCATTCCGGGTTTTCACCGCAAAGAGCCAGAGTCCCCCCTGAAGAAGAGAGGCGGAAGCGAGCGAGAGCAGAAAAGAAGTGTTCATGCTCAGGTTTCGCAAAGAATCAATGAAGCTTACAGAATGTAAGGGAAGAAAATCACAAACGATAAAGGGTACATGCACCCTGAAACCCAACCTCACATTCGATTTGAACCGCACGATGAAAGAACCACGGTTCTGCACACCTCACAGTGGCTCCCCTATCCGGTAGAGGAAGTGTTTGCATTCTTCAGCCGTCCGGAAAATCTGCAGCGGCTGACCCCTTCGCAGCTTCAATTCCAGATTCTCACTCCTGATCCCATCGTGATGCGGGAGGGCGTTCAATTGGATTACAAACTGAAAGTGCACAATATCCCCCTGCGCTGGACCTCCCTCATTTCCAACTGGAACCCGCCGCACGAATTCACAGACAAACAGCTGAAGGGACCTTACAAAGTCTGGGTCCACAGTCACAGATTCCGAACCGAGGGCAATGGAACGCAGGTGGATGACCACATCCAGTTCAGAGCCCCCGGCGGCAAACTGCTCGAAAAGCTGATCGTCCAGAGAGATCTCGCCTCCATCTTCAACTACCGTCAGAAGATATTGTCCGAAATTTTCGGACTGAGCCCGGCTGAAAACGCAGCAGTTCCGGCGGATTGACCTCTTGCATCCCGCCCGGAATGATGCAGAATCAGGGTATGAATTCATTTCCCAGAATTGACCCTGACGATCCGGCCAGCCGGGCTTACTGGAAACAGAAACTCAGTCCGGAGCAGTTCCGGGTCTGTGTGGAGCGCGGGACAGAGCGTCCCTGGTCCGGCGAGTACAATGAAGAAAAGCGTGAAGGAGTCTACCATTGCGTCTGCTGTCAGGCTCCGCTCTTCCGATCCGATGCGAAATTTGATTCCGGCTGCGGTTGGCCCAGTTATTTTGAACCGGTTTCCGAGCAGGCGATGCAGGAAGTGAAGGACCGCTCCTTCGGCATGGTGCGGATTGAGGTGCGCTGTCAAAACTGCGGAGCCCATCTTGGACACGTGTTCCCCGACGGGCCCCGCCCCACCGGTCTGCGCTACTGCATCAATTCTGTCTGCATCCGTTTGGAGGAAGACGAATCATGAAAAAAAGTCTCGTGGGAATCCTCGCTCTATCCATGCTGTTCGCACAATCCCTTTCCGCGAACGTGAACAAACTCTACACCCGGCACTGCGAAGTCTGCCACGGAGACCGGGGACAGGGAGGGCTGGGATCCTCTTTAATCGATGAAGAGTGGGTGCACGGCAAGGGAGATGAGGAACATGCCCGGATCATTTCCAGGGGATTACCGGAACTGGGAATGCAGGGTTTCGGCGATATTCTCAGCGAAAAAGAAATTCGTTCGCTGGTGATCTATATGCAGGAACTCAAACGCCGGGCGGAACCGGTACAGGCCCCGCGTGAGGAAAACGGAATTTTTATCACCCGGCACCAAAAATTCCGTATCGAGCCGCTGCTGGAAAATCCCGCCCGGATGTGGGGGGTCTCTTTTCTTCCCGGAGAACGGAAAATTGTCACCGAAATTGACGGGGCCGTGCGTATTCTGGAGGCAGACGGACAGCTCCGTCCTCCTCTGGAAGACACGCCGAGGGTGGTCCGCAGAGGTCAGGGAGGTATGCTGGATGTGGCCGTGCACCCGGACTACCGGCGGCGCGGCATAGGCACGCAGCTTCTGGAGC